>NZ_JBMKHB010000020.1:0-91002 GCF_049238285.1 Enterobacter cloacae complex sp. IR53041
TCACTGTCGTTCTCAAAATCGGTGGAGCTGCATGACAAAGTCATCGGGCATTATCTGAACATAAAACACTATCAGTAAGTTGGAGTCATTACCAACGGCATGGGCGTCGAAAACGAACAACGTTTTATTGAAAATGGCCAGATTAACGATCAATACCGCATCGAGTTTATTTCCGAACATTTAGCCTGGCTGCATAAGGGTATTAGCGAAGGGTGCAATTGTCTTGGTTACCATATGTGGACGTTTATTGATAACTGGTCGTGGTGTAACGCGTATAAAAATCGCTACGGATTTATCCAGCTCGATTTAAAGACGCAGCAGCGCACCATTAAGAAAAGCGGGGAGTGGTTTGCCGCCACCGCCTTAAATAATAGCTTTGATAAAGAGTAATGATGATGATCGCACTAGAAGAAGCCGTAATGGAAATTATCGTCAATGCCGGGCAGTCCCGCAGCCTGTGCTTTGAAGCGCTGCACGCGGCGCGTCAGGGCAACATTGACGAGGCCAAAAGCCTGCTGCGCGAAGCCGACGGCTACGCGCGCCAGGCGCACAAGATGCAGACCAAACTGATCGAGCAGGATGCGGGCGAAGGCCGCCAGCTGATGACGTTAATCATGGTGCACGCGCAGGATCATTTAATGAACTCCTTATTAGCGCGTGAATTATCCGAAGAAATTATTCATTTATATCAGAGATAGTCTATGGCGAAATAAATTAATGTAATACCTCTGTACCTAAAACTAGAAATCCACTTGTTCTGATGATAGCGACATATTCTGTCAGATCGGAGCGGGATGGTTATTGTCTGAATAAAATTAAACTATATTGAGATAACCATGAATACGATTAAAAAACTTCCATTAACCATGGCGGTTATCGCCGCGCTTTGCCCAATTTCCGTGCTCGCCCAGGAATTCACGCAGGAGCAAATCGACGCCATTGTGGCGAAAGCGGTGGATAAAGCCCTGGCCGAACGTCAGGCCAAAATGGATGCCGCCGTCGCGAAAAAAGCGGACGTGGTGACCGAGCCGCAAAGCGCGGCGCAATCCCCGGACATGGCGATTCCGTTCGGCATTAAATTTACCGGCTACGCCCGCTACGGCGCGCACTTCCAGGCCGCCGATCAGAAATATGTGGCGGTGGATGGCTCCTACAACGGCGCGTCCGCGATCGGTCGTCTGGGTAACGAAGGCAACGGCGGCGAGTTCCAGCTTTCTAAAGCCTTCAAGGGCGAAAACGGCGCCATCTGGGACATCAACGTGATGATCGACCACTGGGGCGACGAAGTTAACCTGAAAAAGGCCTACGCGGGGGTGACCAACATTATGGCCTCCAACCCGAACGCCTATTTCTGGGCCGGTCGCGACTTCCACCAGCGTCCGCAGCAGGGCATCAACGATTACTTCTGGATGAACCACGACGGCCAGGGCGCCGGGGTGAAGAACTTCGATATCGGCGGCGTGCAGTTTGACGTCGCTGCCGTGGCGGCAGTGGAATCCTGTAGCCCGGAAGTGATGGAAGACGAAGCGAACCCGTCACGCATCACCTGTACCGGCGGGTCCGGCACGGGCGACAAAGGTAACTACGCGGCCACCTCTAAAATCCACGGTATGAAGCTCGGTCCGCTGGATCTGGAGCTGTACGCCAACTACGGCTTTGATTCAAAAGCGGTGGAGAGCGACGAGCGTCTGAACGCCTGGCAGGGCGGCGTGGTGCTGAGCCACACCAACGACAGCGGCGTGAACAAGGTGATTGCCCGCTACTCCGATAACTCGGACAACAGCGTGTTCAATAAAACCGAAGACCTGACCACGGTCTACGCCAGCTTCGAAGGGCTGTACAAATTCACCCAGGCCACGCAGGTGGAGTACATCCTCGCCTTCCACGACTACGACAACAGCCGTGATAAGACCGACAACCGTAAGAACTACAACGCCATCGTGCGCCCGATGCACTGGTGGAACGACGTTCACTCCACCTGGCTGGAAGCGGGCTGGCAGCACGTGGATTACGACAACGGCGGCGACAACAAAGGCTGGAAGCTGACCCTGTCGCAGAACATGTCTATCGCCATGGGGCCAGAGTTCCGTCCGATGCTGCGCTTCTACGTGACCGGCGGCAAAGTGGATAACGCACGCACCGCGCGCGTGAACAACACCAAAGACGAGACGCTCGACGACTTCAACGTCGGCGCGATGTGGGAGGCGTGGTTCTAGTAAAGCGTCGTTTGTTTCGCCCGGCGGCGCTGCGCTTGCACGGGCCTACAAGGTTTTGTAGGCCGGGTAAGCGTAGCGCCACCCGGCAAGATCCCATGTTATGCTACAAAAAAACCAACATAACAGGGGAGAAAATGGGTTCCACACGTAAAGGGATGCTGAACGTCCTGATCGCCGCCGTTTTATGGGGCAGTTCCGGCGTTTGCGCGCAGTACATCATGGAGAAAAGCCACATTTCTTCGCCTTACCTGACCATGGTTCGCCTGCTGTTTACCGGCGTGATCCTGCTGACGCTCTCCTTCGTTCACGGCGACAAGATTTTCTCGGTCATCAAACATCGCAAAGACGCCCTCAGCCTGCTGTTTTTCTCGCTGGTCGGCGCGCTCACCGTGCAGCTCACCTTCCTGCTGACGATTGAAAAATCCAACGCCGCGACGGCCACCGTGCTGCAGTTTCTGTCGCCAACGATTATCGTGGCGTGGTTCGCGCTGGCGCGGAAAAAGCGCCCCGGCGTGTTTGTTTTGTCCGCGATTGTGACCTCGCTTGTCGGGACGTTCCTGCTGGTCACCCACGGCGACCCAACCTCGCTCTCCATCTCGCCTGCCGCCCTGTTCTTCGGCATCGCCTCGGCGTTTGCCGCCGCGTTTTACACCACCTATCCGTCAACGCTGATTGCCCGCTACGGCACATTGCCGATTGTCGGCTGGAGTATGTTAATTGCCGGATTAATGCTGACGCCGTTCTACGCCGGACGTGGCACCACCTTCGTGATCGACGGCGGCCTGCTGCTGGCGTTTTTCTACCTGGTGGTGATCGGCACCGCGCTGACGTTCAGCCTGTATCTGAAAGGCGCACAGATGATCGGCGGGCCGAAGGCGAGCATCCTGAGCTGCGCCGAGCCGCTGAGCAGCGCGCTGCTGTCGGTGGTGTTGCTGGGCGTGGCGTTCACCCTGCCGGACTGGCTGGGGACGCTGCTGATCGTGTCGTCGGTGGTGCTGATTTCGATGGATTCGCGTATAAGGGTTAAGGCATCGGCGTAGCCTGATGCCCTCACCCCAACCCTCTCCCACGGGAGAGGGAGAAAAACACTACTTCGCTTTAACCTTCCCTGCCACCAGCAGCGCCGTCAGCAGCATCAGCGTACCGGAAATCACCAGCGGTGACGTCAGCCCCAGATGGTCGAGCGCCACGCCGCCAATGGCCGCGCCGCAGGTGTTCGCCAGCTGGATCACCGCCACCTGAATCGACCCGGCTTTTTCCGCCTGATCGGCAAGCGAGCGGGTGATCCACGTCGACCAGCCCACCGGCACCAGCGCAAAGGCAAAGCCCCAGATAATCGCAATGGCAGACGCGACCCACTTATCGCTGCCCCACAGCACCAGCACCGTGGCGCTCGCCGCCAGCACCAGCGGCGCACCCGCCAGCGCCACCTTCAGGGAGCGTTTCAGGAACTGCGACGACAGCGAGGTACCGACAAAGCTGGCGATACCGAAGCTCAGCAGCACCAGCGTCAGGCCGTCTACGTCAAAGCCCGCCATGGTCATAAACACCGGGCGGATATAGGTAAAGAAGGCAAACTGCCCGGCAAAGGCCATAAAGATGGCGGTCATCCCCGCCAGCACGCCGGGGCGCTTGAGCAGCGCGAACATGTTCTGTTTATGGTGCGCCGCTTCGCCCGGCAGGGACGGCAGCGCTTTCCACACCCAAATGATGCAGAGCAGGCCCATCACCGCCGCGGCGTTGAAGACGTTACGCCAGCCGATAATCCCACCGAGGAAGCTGCCCAGCGGCGCGGCAATCACCAGTGCGATAGAGACCGCACCGAAGATAACGGAAAGCGCTTTTGGCACCGTCCGCGCGGGCACCAGGCGCATGGTGAGCGAGGCCGACATCGCCCAGAAGCCGCCGAGCCCCAGCCCCAGGCAGGCGCGACCGAGCAGCAGCAGGGTGAAGCTTTCCGCGAAGGAGACCAGCAGGCAGGAGAGCGTCAGCAGCACGCTGAACAGAATGACCACCTTGCGGCGGTCGATGGTGCCAATCACCTGGGTGATAAACAGGCTGGCGAACATCGCCACGAAGGCGGTGACGGTAACGGACTGCCCCGCCACGCCTTCGGAAATGCCCAGGTCCTGCGCCATCGGCGTCAGCAGGCTCACCGGCAGAAACTCAACGGTAATCAGGCAGGCGACGCAGAACGCCACGGAGAAAACCGCCGACCAGTTGGGGCGAGTAACCTCTTTGGTCTGCGGTCGGGTCGTGGGCTGGATATGTTCTGTCATGGCGTCACCTGAAGATAAAAACGTGCGGAAAAGTCGCGCAGTTTATCATCAAAAGTGTGACGAATTTAACGTTTAGACAACTTTTGTCGTTTTTACAGGGGATCAGTGCAGGTAAAACACGCCCTCTTCCGGCAGGAAGAGCTGGTTATAGCGTAGCTGGAAGGCGTTCAGCTCCTGCGGATCGGGCTCCATCTCGCGCATAAAGCCAAGCGCCAGACGAATTTGCGCATCGGTAATGGGTGCGGCAAGGCGGGCTTTACGCAGCATGCGGTGCCAGGCGTGCAGGTTCTCCTCGCTGCCGTCGACAATGCAGACCTGCCAGATCAGCAGCACCTGCGCGGCGTTTTGCAGATGCGCCTCGTCCGGCCGTTCAAGGTAGCGGATAAACTCATTGCCCGGCGTTTTACCGAACTGATCGATCATCGACTCAACCGGCATCGGGGTGATGCCAAGACGCTCGCTTAAACGTTTGATGGCGCGGCGGGAATCTGAGGTCAGGACGCGAAATCCCACCACAAAGACCACGGCAAGCGTTGCCAGCATTATCCAGACCATGCGTTCTCCTTAGACTAGCCGCTCATCATAGCGGGAAACGCACGGCGTCAACAGCGGGCATAACCAGAATAGTGCTCTGAAAAGACGTTGCGGAATGGGGGATCAGGTATTAACGCCGTCGGCGCAAATAAAAAAGCCCGGCATCACACACCGGGCAAAGAAGTTACCTGCACACTCAGGCTGTTTTTAATTTCTGCGCGCGATTTTCACGGCGAATTTTACGTTCTTCCAGCACCGCGACCATCGCCATCAGGACGATACAGCCGATCGCTGCCGCATCCAGCGCCGCGAAGGTGCCCGCCCAGCCGGTGAGGCCGAAAATCGGCGTGCCGTCGGCGATCATCCCCAGACCCAGCTTGGCGAAGCTGTCGCCGATCAGGTAGGCGAAAGTGCCTTTAATCCCATCGGCGGCGCCGATCGCTTTTTTCGGTACGAAGCCCACTGCCGCCACGCCGATCAGCAGCTGTGGACCAAACACCAGGAAGCCGAGCGCGAACAGGGACGCCAGGTAAACGTACTGGTTGCTGGCGTGCTGGTAGACGCCGAGGGTGGCGATAATCAACGCCAGCGCGATGCAGGCCACCAGCGCGCGACGGCCGTTGGCGAGGTCGGAGAGCCAGCCCCACAGCAGCGTGCCGACCAGCGCGCCCACTTCGAACAGGGTGAAGCCCTGAATCGCCACCTCTTTAGAAAGCTTCAGCTCCTGGAAAGCATACACGGTTGACCACTGGTCAATGCCGATACGCACCACGTAGAGGAAGATGTTTGAGAAGCAGAGCAGCCAGATCACTTTGTTTTTCAGCACGTACTCAACAAAGATCTGCCATTTGGTCATCTCGTTCTCTTCGGTCTCTTTGTCCTCTTCGCTGATCTCCTCGCCGAACAGCTCTTCCGCTTTGCCGAGGCCGTACGATTCCGGGGAGTCGCTGCCGTAGCGCAGGCCGATAAAGCCGACAATCAGGGCGATAATCGACGGGAAGATAAACATCCCGATGACGTGGCCGTCGAACAGATAGTTTGCGCCAAACAGCGCCACGCCAGCCGCGCCCGCCCCGCCGAGGTTGTGGGAGATGTTCCACATGCCGAGGTACGAACCCCGCTTGCGGCGCGGGGTCCATTTGGTGATGGTGGAGTAGCTGCACGACCCGCCGGTGCTCTGGAAGAAACCGCTCAGGGCGTAGAAGGCGATCATCAGGAACAGGCTGACGGAGCCCGCGCCCATGCTGGCGCTGAAGCCGAGCATACAGATGGCGGAGAGGATCAGCATAAACGGCAGGAATTGCTTGGTGTTTTTGCCGTCTGCATAGTACGAGACAACGGTTTTCCCCACGCCGTAGGTGATGGAGAAGCCCAGGCCAATCATCCCCAGCTGCGTCATGCTCAGCCCGTAGGTCGAGATCATGTCGTTCTGCGCGATGTTAAAGTTTTTGCGGATCAGATACATGGTCAGGTAGCCGATGAAGACCACCAGATAGGACTGCATGAACGGTTTGAACCACATCTTGCGCCGCACGTCGAGCGGCAGATCCAGAGTCGGCTTGCGCACCTGGTTTAAGAAGGCCAGCATGGTTGGTTTACTCCTGAGCTGATTTTTGCGGCATTGTAAAAATCAGCCGGGAGAGATGCCTGAGACAGCGTCCAGGTAAAACCGGGAAAATTTCCTAGTTTTGCGCCACTCGGGGTGAAAAGGTGAGGCGCATCACATCACGCTGGCTTCACGCGGGGCCTGCGCATGTAAAAACGGCAGCAGCAGCAGGGCGGAAATGCCCGCCGCGATGGCGATCACCGCGAAGAAGCCACTCCAGTGCCAGATGTCGATGACCCGCGCCAGCGGCCAGCCGGAGAGCGATGCGCCCAGGTAGGCAAACAGCCCGACAAAGCCCGTCGCCGCGCCTGCCGCCTCTTTGTGGGAGCACTCTGCCGCCGCCATGCCGATCAGCATCTGCGGGCCAAAGACGAAGAAGCCGGTGGTGAAGAAGCACGCCGCCTGCATGACGTAGCTGGCGAACGGCATCAGCCACAGCGAGCCAACAGAGAGCAAAATCCCGGCGGCAAAAATCAGGTTCATCGGGCCGCGGTTGCCGTTGAACAGCTTATCCGAGCCCCAGCCCGCCACCAGCGCGCCGATAAACCCGCCCAGTTCAAACATGGTCACCGCCGAGTTGGCGGTCACCAGGTCCACGCCGAGCGTCTCGGACATGTACAGATTGCCCCAGTCGTTGATAGCCGCGCGCACCACGTAGACCAGCACGTAGCAGAGCGACAGCAGCCAGATGTAGGGGTTTTTCAGCACGTATTTGGTGAGGATCTCCCTGCGGGTCAGCCCCGCGCCCTCCTGCTGCTGGGCAATCTCCATCTCGTCGTGCCGCCAGTCGCCCACCGCAGGCAGGCCCACGGTCTGCGGCCTGTCGCGCAGGCGCCAGCAGAGGAACAGCCCGGCGACAATCGCCAGGCCACCGGCAATCATCATCCCCGCGCGCCAGCCGTAGTGCAGCGCCGCGGCACCCACCACCATCGGGATCAGCGCCCCGCCGACGTTATGTGCGGTGTTCCATATCGCCCACCAGCCGCCACGCTCGTTGCGCGAGTACCAGGCGGTGAGCAGACGCGCGCAGACCGGCGCGCCCCAGCCCTGGAAAAAGGCGTTCAGCGCCCACAGCAGGGCAAAGGCCCACAGCGAGGTGGAGAAGCCAAACAGAATATTCACCACGCCGGTGGCGATCAGCCCAACGCCCATGAAATAACGGGCATTTGAGCGATCGCTGACGATGCCGGAGAAGAACTTCGACAGGCCGTAGGTGATATAAAACAGCGTCGCCAGCAGGCCGATATCGGTGCGGGTCATCACGCCGCTCGCGAGGATCTCCGGCGCGGCGGCGTTGAAGCTTTTGCGGGTGAAGTAGAACAGCGCGTAGCCGAGCCAGATGGTAATCAGGATATGGCGACGCCAGTAGCGGTAGCGGGCGTCGATTTCCGCTTTGTTGCTTAGCGGGGCGGCGCTGGCTGGGGTTTTAAACATGGTGCGTCCTTAACGGCAGGCTGACGCTGACGCGCGTCCCGTGGGTGCAGGAGAGGCTCAGCGTGCCGCCAAGCGCCTTCACCCGCTCGCGCATGCCCGCCAGGCCAAAGCCCTGCTGGCCGGAGCCCGGCGGCAGGCCGCAGCCGTCGTCTTCAATTACCAGCATCAGGCGCTCGTCCTGCTGCCAGCCCTGGATCGTGACCGCGCTGGCGCTGGCGTGTTTGACGATATTGTTCAGCCCTTCCTGACAGACGCGGAACAGGGTTACGCGCTGGCCTTCGCTCAGCGCAGGTTCGCTAATGCGCCAGTCGAGATGGCTGACAATGCCGCGGCTTTCCAGCTCCATCTCGCGCATCAGGGAGCGTACCGCCTGCTCCAGCGACAGGTCGTCAAGCTGGCGCGGCCGCAGCCTGCCGAGCAGGCGTCGCACCGAGTCATACACGCCCAGCGAAAGCTGTTCAATATGCGCCCCGCCCTGCTTCACGCCTGCGTTTTCTGCCGCCAGGCGCTGGACAATGCCCGCCTGGGTGCGGATGGCGGTGATCGTCTGGCCGATGTCATCGTGCAGCTCGCGGGCGACCTCCTGCCGCACGCTCTCTTCCGTCTCCAGCAGGCGTTCAGCCAGACGCCGGTTGCGCGCCAGCTCGGTCTGCAGGGACTGGTTCAGCTCGCGCAGGCGCTGAATGCCCGCCCCCAGCAGCAGCCCGGTCAGGCTCTGGGCCAGCAGCGAGAGCAGCAGATCCACCGGATGGTCGTGCCAGGTCTGGCTGGCGATCAGCGCGATGGCGTTCATCAGGGTGGCGATCAGCGCCCCCTGCCAGCCGTAGTGCCAGGCCAGGGCGATAATCGGCAGCGCCAGGCAAAACGGCGTGAAGCGTGAAAGTTCGGCGGGCAGGCCAAGCTGTAGCCAGAGGCTCACCACGAACAGCAGCAGATACCAGATGAGGTGCCGGGCGCGCCAGTTCACCGGTTGGGAAACCAGCCCCGGACCAAGCGGCTGCCAGACGGTGCTGGTGAGGTAGTGCCAGATCACGAGGCAGGTGGGTGCCAGCGTCAAGCCGCCGGTGAGGGTCAGCAGCAGAGCGTTGAGCATCTCCTTGTCGCCAACCCACGGCAGGGACTGCAGCAGCGCGGCGGCAATCAGCGCCGCCCCCTGCCGCAGCAGGGTGCGCCAGTCGCGCTGGTGACGATAGCGGGAAATGAGGGCAACCGGGAGAAGCGTGAGCAGGCTTCCGGTCATCAATAAGGGCAGATGCGCGAGGGCCACTTCCTGCGCCAGCCAGACCAGCAGCAGCCACTCTGCCCCGAGCAAAACGGGCCAGTAGCCGCGCGGGCATTGCAGCATCAGCCCCAAACGCAGGCCGAAGGGAAACAGCAGCACCGCCAGCTCCGGGCGCTCCACCAGATGCAGGCTGATGCTCCACAGGCAGAACCACGCGGCGGAGAAGATGAAAAAGCTGGCAACGACGGCGATCAGCCGCGAAAAGACGGGACTCATTGCCAGCTGTCGAACATGCAGCGCGCCAGCTCGACGTCGTTGCTGACGTTGAGTTTTTCCATCAGGTTGGCGCGATGGACGTGCACGGTCTTCGGCGACAGATCCAGCTCGGCGGCAATCTCTTTTACCGACATCCCCTGCGCGAGCTTCTCAGCCACCTGACGCTCGCGCCGGGTGAGCGGATCCTGTCGTCCGGCCGCCAGCTTGATGGCGATTTCCGGCGTCAGGTAGCAGCCGCCGGTGGAGACGGTGCGCACGGCGGCGATCAGCTCGTCCGGGCTGCAGCGTTTGGAGAGGAACCCCCGCGCGCCCGCGTTGAGCGCCTGCTCGACCAGCGCCGGGCTGTCGTGGACCGAGAGCATAATGGTCGCCATTCCTTTCGGCAGCTGGCTTAACAGCTCCAGCCCGGAGAGATCCGGCATCGAAATGTCGCAGATACAGACCTGCACCCCGCGCCCCGGCAGGCCCGCCAGCGCCTCGCGACCGGAGCCAAACTCGGCCACGACCTGGAAATCCGGTTCGAGGTTGAGAAGCTGGGCAAAGCCAGAGCGGACGATAAGGTGGTCGTCGATAAGGGCGATGGTGGTCATGTGTGTTCCTGCGGTCTGAAAAAGCCGGATGGCGCTGCGCTTATCCGGCCTACAAGAGCGAAAGACGCTTACCTTAAGCGATCTATTCGAAGAACACCGCAATTTTGTTAAACATGGTGGGATCGGACTGGTTGCGCGCCACGTTGGTGACGTCCTCCAGCTTGTCGATCTGCGCCATCATCTGCTCCAGACGCTGGTCATCGTTGACCAGTAGCCAGATGCGGCTGTGCTCGCTGCCCTGAATCGGCAGACAGAGAATGCCTTCCACGTTAAACGCCCGGCGGGCAAACAGCCCGCAGACGTGGGTCATGACGCCAGGGTGGTTGCGGACGGTGAGTTCCAGAATGACGTTATCATGTTGTTTCTGCATGGCTTATTCTCCCACCATCTCAGTATTTGCCGCACCCGGCGGCACCATCGGATACACTTTTTGTTCAGGGTCGATACGCACGTGGATCAGCGCCGGGCCCGGACGCGAGAGCGCCGCCTGCAGCGCCGCGTGGGCATCCTCTTCCGCGTTCAGATCGCAGGTGTGCAGGCCAAAGCCGGCGGCAATCTGCATAAAGTTAATCATCCCCGGATAGGTCGCCGCAAACACGCCCTGCTTGTAGAACAGGCTCTGCTGCTGGTGCACCAGCCCCAGCGCCTCGTTGTTCATCAGGATGATTTTCACGTCTAACTGGTTTTCCGCCGCGGTCGCCATCTCCTGAATGTTCATCATCAGGCTGCCGTCACCGGAGAAGCAGATGACCTTGCGGTCCGGATTCGCCAGCGCCGCGCCTACAGCTGCGGGCAGGCCGAAGCCCATGGTGCCAAGGCCGCCGGAGGTCAGCCACTGGCGCGGGCGGTTCAGCGGATACGCCTGGGCAGTCCACATCTGATGCTGGCCGACGTCGGTGGTGATAATCGCGCTGTCATCCACGCAGGCGGCAACAGCGTTGATAAGACCATAGTGGCTCAGCGGGTCGCCCTCGGTTGGGATAGCGCCCGGGAACTCGCGCTGCAGGTCGGCCACCAGCTGGCGCCAGTCGGCGCGGTCGGTTGCCACCGTCTGCGGGATCAGCTGCGCCAGCACCTCGGCCACGTCGCCCTGGATCGCCACGTGCGGCTGCTTGATTTTACCCAGCTCGGCGCGGTCGATATCCACGTGAATGATTTTGGCATTCGGGCAGAACTCCTCGGTTTTGCCAATTGCCCGGTCATCAAAACGCGCGCCCATCACAATCAGCAAATCCGCCTCTTGCAGGATGTAGTTGGTGCTGCGCGCGCCGTGCATGCCCAGCATCCCCAGGGACAGCGGGTGCGCTTTTGGCAGCATACCCAGCGCCATCAGGGTCATGGTGGTCGGCAGGTTGGCTTTTTCCGCAAACTGGCGGATTTCATCCGCGGCGTTAATCGCCCCGCCGCCCAGATAGAGCACCGGGCGTTTGGCGGCGTTAATCATGGCGGCGGCGTCGCGCACGCTCTCAGCGCTGAATTCCGGCGCGGGGGCACGCTTGCCCGGCTCCGGCAGAACGTCGATCTCGATCTCTGCGGTCTGGACATCCTTAGGAATGTCTATCCACACCGGGCCCGGGCGGCCGGACTGCGCAATGCGGAACGCATCGCTGATAACCTGAGGAAGCTCGGCGATGTCGCGAACTAAATAGTTATGTTTGGTGATGGGGATAGAGATGCCGTAGGTATCCACTTCCTGGAACGCATCGGTACCGATCATCGAGGACGGCACCTGGCCGGTAATGCAGATCAACGGAATGGAGTCGAGGCGCGCGTCGGCGATGGCGGTGACCAGGTTGGTTGCGCCCGGGCCGCTGCAGGCCATACAGACCGCCGGTTTACCCTGCGTGCGCGCCATGCCCTGAGCGATAAAGCCTGCACCCTGCTCGTGACGCGCCAGCACGTGACGGATCTGCGTGCTTTGACTTAACGCATCGTACAGCGGCAGCACCGTGCCGCCGGGGATGCCCGCGACTGTGGTGATGCCCTGTCGCTCCAGCAGATGAACGATCAGCTGCGCGCCGGTAAAACGCGTCTTGGTGGATGTTGTGCCCGAACTTGCCATGCTCCAGTCCTTTTCTTCTGAGCCGACTTTCCGGGGAGGGTCCTAAACGAAAAACCCCGCCCGGTTTGCGCCGGCGGGGTTTTGGATTCGTGTGTTGATCCAGTCCCTACGGCGCATTGCCGACGACCACCACCACACGCACGACGACCACTGCGGCTGGTTGCGCAGTTTTTAGTAGGGTCGAAGTGAAGATGGATGAAGTCATTGGGGACCTGTGTTTGGAATCATTGATGGAATTTATACAAACACAGGTTTTCGGGCGTGACAATGGAAAAATTTTCATCTGCGCAAAAATGCGTCAGGGATCACGTTTCGTTTGTTGGGGGATGAAAACAAAAAACCCCGCCGGAGCGAGGTTTTTATCAGGATTTTGCGGTTGGTCGCCGCAGAACACACTGTGTTACGTCAACGCAAAAAGTATACGCGATCGAAGACGAACGCGCAATTCCGGCACGGATTTTGACGTTTTTGAATATGGATCGCCTTCCAGATTTTGTCCACAAAATACTGTTCATACGTACAGTATTTATCTATACTGAGGGTGTTCGCAGTGAGCGAGGGGGCCGCAGTTCTACCGGCGCAACGAAGTCCTGGCTGAAACGGGTGGTGCCGTCAGTGCCTTAACCCCTGAAGTGAGCACACTGTGTTACGTCAATCCAGGTGCTGGCAACAGGCGGCGGAAAGGTACGCCAGCATCGTGCTCCTTTTAACCAAAAGGAGACGCGTATGAGCGTAGTGGATATTGTGATACTTATCCTCAAACTCATTGTTGCAGTACTGCAACTGCTTGATGCTGTCCTGAAATTCGTTCGGTAATTCAGGTTCAAGTCGCACCTGAGAGGGGCGGGCAACCGCCCCTCTTTAATAACGAGGGAATGCTATGTCGCGTCTGTTAATTGAGCCTGTCACGCCCGACGAGCCGGGGTATATCGCCCTGAAGGCGGAAAGTATCGCATCGAATTTCAACATGCTGCGCAGGCTGGAAGAGAGCTGGCAGCGGGGTGAGAACCGCTTTAACGCGCCGGGTGAAAAGCTGCTGGGGGCGTTTCTCAACGGCAAGCTGGTTGGCGTGTGCGGTCTGAATCGCGATCCGTTCAGCCAGCAGCCGCGCGCCGGGCGTATTCGCCATCTCTACGTCAGCGAGAAGTGTCGCGGGCTGGGAATTGGCAGGCAGCTTTTGACCGTGGTGATGGCCGATGCCAGCATCTGGTTCGATTTCCTCAATACCCATGCGCCGGACGCTGCCTACGGATTTTATCGCCAGGCAGGGTTTACGCTGGTCTCGGACGAACCGCGGGTGACGCACCGCCTTTTTTGTGCGGTGTAACCGGCTGGCAGCTTCAGGACGTGAATGTTACAGTTGAGTGACAATTCACCACCCGACACGCCATGACCCTCACCGTATTCTGTATTTTGCTGTTTGCCGCCCTGCTGCATGCCAGCTGGAACGCCATCGTCAAAGCCGGAACGGACAAGCTCTATTCCGCGATTAGCGTCAGCGGGTCCGCCACGCTGATTGCTCTGGTGCTGCTCCCCTTCTCTCCCCAGCCCTCTGCCGCAAGCTGGCCGTTTTTGATTGTCTCCTGTGCCTTACAGGTGGTGTACACCGTGCTGGTCGCGAAGACCTATCAGGTTTCCGATATGAGCCAGACCTACCCGCTGATGCGCGGCACCGCCCCGCTGCTGGTGGCGCTGATCAGCGTGCTGGCGCTCGGCGATCGTCTCTCCTGGCTCGCCTGGTCCGGCATCGGGGTAATTTGCCTGTCGATTCTGGCGATGGCAATGAACGGGCGCATGCAGTCACGCAAGGGGATCTGGCTGGCGCTGCTGAACGCCTGCTTTATTGCGGGATATACGCTGGTGGACGGCACCGGCGTGCGGCTGTCGGAGACCGCGCTGGGCTATACGCTGTGGACCTTCTTTATGAACGGCTTCTGCCTGCTGAGCTGGGCGATGGTCGCGCGTCGGCGCGAGGCGTCCGGCTACCTGCGTCTGCACTGGAAAAAGGGGCTGCTTGGCGGGGTGGGGACCATGGGCTCTTACGGTCTGGCGCTGTGGGCGATGACGCAGGCGCCGCTGGCGGTGGTTGCGGCGCTGCGTGAAACCTCCATACTCTTTGGCGCGCTGATCGCATTTCTGCTTTTAAAAGAGAAGGTTGCGGGCCTGCGCATTGCAGCAGCGCTGGGTATCGCCGGCGGCGCTATTCTGCTGCGCCTGGCGTAAAGCACTGGCAACATTAGTTGCCGTTATTGTTTACAAATCCTGCCTTTACCGGTTTTTTCATTCACCGCGACAATGCTTAAATTGTCATCTCTCTGTGGTAGATTCCTCGCGCATTTATGGGAATGCACAGTCACTTATTCTTCATTTTTATCTTTTGGCAAAAGTATTCAGCGACATGAAAAAGCAACGGAACGTTAACTTATTGTTGATGCTGGTGTTACTGGTGGCCGTCGGTCAGATGGCGCAAACCATCTACATTCCGGCGATTGCCGACATGGCAAAGGAATTGAACGTCCGCGAGGGCGCGGTACAGAGCGTAATGGCGGCCTACCTGCTGACCTATGGCGTTTCGCAGCTCTTCTACGGCCCGCTCTCCGACCGCGTCGGGCGTCGCCCGGTGATCCTGGTGGGCATGAGTATTTTCATGGTGGCGACGGTAATTGCCATTACCACCCATAGCCTGACCGTACTGATTGCCGCCAGCGCCCTGCAGGGCGTTGGGACCGGCGTCGGCGGGGTGATGGCGCGAACCTTACCGCGCGATATGTATCAGGGCACCCAGCTCCGTCATGCTAACAGCCTGTTGAATATGGGCATTCTGGTCAGCCCGCTGCTGGCCCCGCTGATCGGCGGCCTGCTGGACACGATGTGGTCCTGGCGCGCCTGCTACGCCTTCCTGCTGGTGCTGTGCATCATTGTCACCTTCAGCATGGCGCGCTGGATGCCGGAAACGCGCCCGCAGGACGCGCCGCGCACGAAGCTGATCGCCAGCTATAAAACGCTGTTCGGCAACGGCGCGTTCACCTGCTACCTGCTGATGCTGATTGGCGGCCTGGCGGGCATCGCGGTGTTCGAAGCCTGCTCCGGCGTGCTGCTGGGCGCGGGGCTGGGCCTGAGCAGCATGGTGGTGAGCATTCTGTTTATTCTGCCGATCCCGGCGGCGTTCTTCGGCGCGTGGTTTGCCGGACGACCAAACAAGCGCTTCTCCACCCTGATGTGGCAGTCGGTGATCAGCTGTCTGCTGGCGGGTCTGATGATGTGGATCCCGGGGCTGTTTGGCGTGATGACCGTCTGGACGCTGCTCATCCCGGCGGCGCTGTTCTTCTTCGGCGCGGGGATGCTGTTCCCGCTCGCCACCAGCGGCGCGATGGAGCCGTTCCCGTTCCTTGCAGGTACGGCGGGCGCGCTGGTGGGCGGTTTGCAGAACATCGGTTCCGGCGCGCTGGCCTGGCTCTCGGCGATGATGCCGCAGACCGGGCAGGCTAGTTTGGGCCTGCTGATGACGCTGATGGGGCTGCTGATTTTACTGTGCTGGCTGCCGCTGGCGTCGCGTGTCCCGCATCACGAGCAGCCGGTTTAACCGCATGATGGCCCGGCTTCTCGCCGGGCTTTTCACAGACGGGCGCAATCATCGCCTGCAATAACGGCTCTGGCGCTGGCCGCCAGGCCCCCTCTTCCCCGTCGTAAAACTGGAAGTCCGCGTTAAGCGCATACGGAATTTTCGCCTTTTGCAGCTCGCAGGCCATATAGGTGGCAAAGGCCATTTGCGAGGCGGTTGGCGTTAAGCGACTTGACTCCCCCACGCCCCAACCCCCGACCCAGCTAACGTGCCCGGTTTTTTGCTGCCAGTGCAGCGCGGCATTAATGCGGTTACGGATAGCCGCTTTCTCCGCCGCCGTGCCGGACGTCCACGGGTATTTGCCGCCATTTTTCAGCGGCCCCCACGGGAAAATATGCCACTCAGCCAGCAGATAGGTTTGGCTGTGCGCGGGCAGCTTCAGGCTGGATAACTCCTCCGGCGCGGCACGCAGGCGTGGCGCAATGAAGATCATGCGCTGCGGGTCGATGTCGTGGATCGCTTTAACGGTTTTTTCATACACGCGGTTTAACGACGCCAGATTGTGGTTAAGCTTGTCGGCGGGCTCATAAATGAGATCAAAACCCAGCAGCGGGTAGCTTTGACCGAAATAGTGCGCCACGGCAATCCACCAGTTGACCGTCTCTTTCTCGTTATCGGCTTTCGGGTCGTTTTTATATTCATCAGCCTGATAAGCGACTATCGGGATCACGCCATACTGCTCACAGGCTTCTACCAGCTTGCGCAGGTGGATCAGCCGCGCTTCCGTCGGCTCGTCGGCCACGCGGATGCGCACGTGGGTAATGCCTTTAGCCCGAAAATCGCGGACCACCAGCGGATCGAATTCGCGTATGCCGCGCTCGGTGCGCGCCCAGTCCACATCCATCCCGACGCCAAGCTGCTGCGCATAACGGGCAGCCGTCAGCGGCGGCTCAGCGGCAATGGCCCAGCCGGAAGAGATCAGTAACGCGGTCGCTATAAGAGGCTTTAACACGGTTTACCCTGGATAAATCGAAAGCATTACCTGTATTTAGCACGCTTTTTCACATTTGGTGTAGCGCGAAAGCGTAATAATTCTTCAACCTGCCAGTTCTCTCAGCCAGCCGATAAAGGCGTCTATTTTCGGCCACTGACGGCCAGAAAGCGTCGAGACATAGTAGTGCTGATGGCATTTCAGGGTCTTGTCACCAAACGGGGCGATCAGTTCGCCCCGTTCAAGCCGTTTTTGCACCAGCCGCTTTCTCCCCATCGCGACGCCGACGTGGTTGATGGCCGCAATAATCGCTAAGTCGGAACGATCGAAACCAATACCCGACGATGGCGGCATATTCACCGCAAAGTGCTGCGCCCAGCTCAGCCACTCATCCGTACCGGAATCATTGCTCCAGGCCTGACGGTCGTGCAGCAGCGTGCAGTGGCTAAGGTTATCGGGGTTTTTCAACAGCTCATGCTCGCGGGCATACTGCGGCGAGCAGACGGGCAAAATCTCTTCGTCCATCAGGAAGTGATGAGACAGATGGTTTGGCGGCGTATCGTCGAAATAGATCGCCAGATCGACGCCCGTTCGCTGCATATTGACGTAATCATTGCCGGTCAGGACGGTGAGCGAAATCGACGGATAGCGGCGGGTAAAGTCACCCAGCATGGGTACCAGCCAGCACTGGGCGATCGACGGCCGGGAGTAGACCGTCAGCGTGCCGGACAGCGCCTGGTTTTTGATGTCCAGGATCTCCTGATTCAGGGTGTCGAGGGACGATTTTAGCGTCCAGTAAACGCGCTTTCCCTCCTGCGTCAGCTCGACTTTACGGTGCGAGCGGACAAACAGCTGAATACCGAGCTCTTCTTCGAGCAGGTTGATGCGGTGGCTCACCGCGCTGGGGCTGAGCGACAGCTCCTCCGCCGCCAGCGCGAAGGATTCATGTCGAGCCGCCACTTCAAAGGTGTACATTTTCGACAGCTGCCAGCCGTTTAATAGCCGGTTTCTGGCTTCATTTGCATCGGTCATCACAATTCTCACGCGTGGTTTCTGCGCTCAGCATACTGTTTAAGGGTGAATTTATGTGAACCTAATGCGGGTTAAGTGCGTTTTTTAGAGCGCAGTCACTCAGTTGATTCAATCTGGCTCACCTGAACGCCAATTTATATCGTTTGTCAGCCCACGCCGTTTTTTCGTCCAATACCCCCAGATGACATAAGGGTGAGGTGAGATATGGGATCTCAGGTCTGGGTTGTGGCAACGCTGCTGGTCAGCATTGTGTTGATTGTTTTAACCATCGTTAAGCTGAAGTTTCACCCGTTCCTCGCGCTGCTGCTGGCGAGCTTTTTCGTCGGCGCGATGATGGGGATGAGTCCGCTGGATATGGTAAACGCCATTGAGAGCGGGATTGGCGGTACGCTGGGCTTCCTGGCGGCCGTGATTGGTCTGGGCACCATTCTCGGCAAGATGATGGAGGTTTCCGGCGCGGCAGAGCGCATCGGGATTACGTTGCAGCGCTGCCGCTGGCTGTCAGCAGACGTGATTATGGTGCTGGTGGGCCTGATCTGCGGCATTACGCTGTTCGTGGAAGTGGGCGTGGTCCTGCTGATCCCACTGGCGTTTTCCATCGCCAAAAAGACCCACACGTCGCTGCTTAAGCTGGCCATTCCGCTCTGTACCGCGCTGATGGCGGTGCACTGCGTGGTGCCGCCGCATCCGGCCGCGCTGTTTGTGACAAATAAATTAGGAGCGGACGTTGGAACGGTCATTGTCTACGGTTTGATGGTCGGCCTGATGGCCTCTCTGGTCGGCGGCCCGCTGTTCCTGAAGCTGCTCGGCAATCGTCTGCCGTTTAAACCGGTTCCGGCGGAATTTTCAGACCTGAAGGTGCGGGAAGAGCATACCCTGCCGTCGCTGGGCGCCACGCTGTTTACGGTGCTGCTGCCGATTGCCCTGATGCTGGTGAAGACCATCGCTGAACTGAATATGGCAAAAGACGGCACGCTGTATACGCTGCTGGAGTTTATCGGCAACCCGATCACCGCCATGTTCATCGCCGTGTTTGTCGCCTACTACCTGCTGGGCATCCGCCAGCACATGGGCATGGGCGCGATGCTGACGCACACCGAGCACGGCTTTGGCTCTATCGCCAACATTTTGCTGATTATCGGCGCGGGCGGCGCGTTCAACGCCATCCTGAAAACCAGCGGACTGGCGGACTCGCTGGCGCAAATTCTCTCGAACCTGCACATGCACCCTATCCTGCTCGCCTGGCTGGTGGCGCTGGTGCTGCATGCCGCCGTAGGCTCCGCCACGGTCGCGATGATGGGCGCCACGGCCATCGTCGCGCCGATGCTGCCGCTCTACCCGAACGTCAGCCCGGAGATCATCACCATTGCCATCGGTTCCGGCGCCATTGGCTGCACGATCGTGACCGATTCCCTCTTCTGGCTGGTGAAGCAATACTGCGGCGCGACCCTGAATGAGACCTTCAAATACTATACGACGGCGACGTTTATCGCCTCGGTGCTTGCACTTGGCGGCACATTCCTGCTTTCTTTCATTATCTGAGCGCGAAGAGACGTATTATGGAAAACGCAACTATCACCACTTTAACCGCACAGTTTCCTCTGGTTGAGGATCTGATTGCCCTGAAAGAAACCACCTGGCTTAACCCGAACACCACCACGCTTGAAGAAGGGCTGCCCTATGTCAGGCTGACCAAAGCCGACGTGGACGATGCGCATGCGCGCCTCAAACGCTTCGCGCCATGTCTGGCGAAAGCCTTCCCGGAGACGGCCGCAACGGGTGGGATTATTGAATCCGAACTGGTCGCCATCCCGGCAATGCGGGCGCGGCTGGAGAAAGAATCTGGCAAATCCATTCCCGGCACGCTGCTGCTGAAAAAAGACAGCCATTTGCCGATCTCCGGCTCGATTAAAGCGCGCGGCGGTATCTATGAGGTGCTGACCCACGCGGAAAAACTGGCGCTGGACGCCGGGTTGCTGAGCGTTGAAGACGACTACAGCATCCTGCTGGAGCCGCGCTTTAAGGACTTCTTCAGCCAGTACAGCATTGCGGTAGGCTCAACCGGCAACCTGGGGATGTCCATCGGCATCATGAGCGCACGCATCGGCTTTAAGGTGACGGTACATATGTCCGCCGACGCCCGCGAGTGGAAGAAAGCCAAACTGCGCAGCCACGGCGTCATCGTCGTGGAATATGAGCAGGATTACGGCGTGGCGGTGGAGCAGGGACGCAAAGCGGCGGAAAGCGATCCGAACTGCTTCTTCATTGACGATGAAAACTCCCGCACCCTGTTCCTGGGCTACGCGGTGGCGGGCGAGCGCCTGAAGGCACAGTTTGCCGCTCAGGGCCGCGTGGTGGATGCCGATCATCCGCTGTACGTCTACCTGCCGTGCGGCGTCGGCGGCGGCCCCGGCGGCGTGGCGTTTGGCCTGAAGCTGGCCTTTGGCGATAACGTTCACTGCTTCTTCGCGGAGCCCACGCACTCCCCGTGCATGCTGCTGGGCGTTTACACCGGTCTGCACGATGAGATCGCGGTGCAGGACCTGGGCATTGATAACGTGACGGCGGCGGACGGGCTGGCGGTAGGACGCGCCTCCGGCTTCGTGGGCCGCGCGATGGAGCGCCTGCTCGACGGGTTCTATACGCTTTCCGATCAGAGCATGTACGACATGCTCGGCTGGCTGGCGCAGGAGGAAGGCATTCGTCTGGAACCGTCCGCGCTGGCGGGGATGGCCGGGCCGCTGCGCGTGCCTTCAGATGCCAGTGTTACCCACCTGGTGTGGGCGACCGGCGGCGGCATGGTGCCGGAAGACGAGATGGAGAAGTATCTGGCTAAAGGGCAGTAATTCTGCCGGGTGGCGGCTGCGCCTTACCCGGCCTACGGTTCGCGGCAGTTGTAGGCCCGGTAAGGCGTAGCCGCCACCCGGCTTTAAAAGCTCACAATTTGCTGAATGTGAGTCACTGCGAAGAGTAACGACAGCG
Organism: Enterobacter cloacae complex sp. IR53041; assembly: GCF_049238285.1. Lineage (NCBI taxonomy): Bacteria > Pseudomonadati > Pseudomonadota > Gammaproteobacteria > Enterobacterales > Enterobacteriaceae > Enterobacter > Enterobacter cloacae complex sp. IR53041. The sequence continues at coordinate 20,787 of NZ_JBMKHB010000020.1, forward strand.
ACAGCACGGCCAGGGCGATGAGGAACTTATCCCGCACCGCCTTTGGCTGCACAAAGTCGTCCTGCGCTACGTCCATCAGGTTACGGCTGCGGGTATAGCGCCATAAAACGATTGCCACCAGCGCCAGCACAACAAGCGAGATCCAGAACGGCACCCCGGTGCGGTGCCAGTTGTGCTTAATCGCCAGGGCAATCAGCGCGCCATACCCCAGCAGCGTGCGCAGCCACGCCAGCGACGTCCGCTCCGGCTGCAGACCGGGGTCCGCTTCGCGTCGCGCTTTGCGGCTATCCGCCATAGAACACCAGCCCCATCACCACGCCCGCCACCGCCAGCAGAATCACGCTGATGATGAGTAACCCACGCGTATAGGGCAGATCCTGCTTCAGACGCATCGCCTTCTCATTACGCAGCCAGCGCAGATAGCCATAAATCGCCAGCACGCCCGCGAACAGGCACAGCAGCAGCGCCAGCACCTCGCGAATCAGCGGCGTGGCGAAATCAGGCGCGAGCTGGTCGAGCCCCACCCCGGCGGCAAGGAATCCCAGCGCGGTGCGGATCCACGCTAAATACGTGCGTTCATTAGCCAGCGAGAAGCGGTAGTCCGGCGCTTCGCCGAGGCGGGAAATTTTCATGAAGGTTCCTTGTCGAGCTACGGGCAGGCTTCAGCATAGCGTAAATCGACAAGGACAAGGAGACCGGCATCGGGTGATGCCGGTCAGGACGATCAGTGCAGCGCTGGCCAGTAATCCTTGTTGGCCTCGATCAGGTCATCCAGAATCGCTTTCGCGACGGACGCGCTCGGCACGGTTTTCGACAGGGTAATCGCCTGCCAGAGTTTCTGGTACGAGCGCTGCTCCCAGGCATCCACCACCAGTTTTTCCACCGCCACCTGCTGGCTCATCAGCCCTTTCTGGAAGTGTGGAATATCGCCCACCGTGAGCGGCTCCGGTCCGTTATGGCCTACCAGGCAAGGAATCTCCACCATCGCATCGGCATCAAAGTTATGGATGGCCCCGTTGTTTGGCACAATCAGCAGCATGCGTTCCTGGGTATTAAAGGCAATCGCGGTCGCCAGATCGACGATGTACGACGCGTGTTCGTCGATTTCCAGTTCACCGGCGGAGGACTTGCCCGCCTCGATAATCGCCCGGCATGAACTGAATACATGCTTCTCACGGTGGTCCATGACCTCATTGGCGCGGGTGCGTTCCGGGTTGGAATGCGCGACCACGTAGTCCGGGAACAGGTAATACTTCAGATAGGTGTTCGGCATGGTGTCCGGATCCAGCGCCTGCACGTCTTTTGCTTTCGCGAACGTATCGTTCCAGCTCGCTTCGGTGTGCGCATCTTCCGAAGGCGGAACATAGCCGTGTTTCGCCACGTATTCGCGCAGCTTCGGCATCAGATCGTTGCCGTTCAGGTCTTCAATCGACGTCCACCAGCCGAAGTGGTTCAGGCCGTAGTAGCGCACGCGCATCTCTTTGCGGTCCTTCAGGCCGACAATCTGCGCCATGCGCCCTTCAATGCCGATCGGCATATCGCAGATGTTGAGAATTTTAGCGTTCGGACGCAGGCGGCGCGTGGCTTCCGCGACAATCGCCGCCGGGTTGGAGTAGTTCAGCATCCACGCGTTCGGGGAGTACTGCTCCATGTAATCCACCAGCTCCAGCACGCCGCCGATAGAGCGCATCCCGTAGGCAATCCCGCCCGGGCCACAGGTTTCCTGGCCCAGCACGCCGTGGCGCAGCGGGATTTTTTCATCTTTTTCACGCATCGGGTATTTACCCACGCGGATATGCGCCATCACGAAATCCACATCGCTAAACGCCGCTTTCGGATCGGTGGTGTAGCTGAATTCAATTTCCGGCGCCTGCTCCTTAAGGATGATTTTGCACGCTTCGGCGATGGTTTCCTGACGCGCGCCGTCGTTGTCATAGAACTTCAGGGCGCGCAGCGGGAAACGGTCACGGTTGGCTAACAGCATCAGGACGATACCAGGCGTAAAGGTGCTGCCGCCGCCTGCAATGACAACTGAGAATTTTTTCATGATATAGCCTCTGTCAGGGTGGTTTGTTCATTCGTTAAGGAAGTTTTCATCAGCGATTCCAGCTGGTCGCGCACCTGAGGAACGTGCAGGCCGACAATCACCTGAATGCCGTTGCCGCGTCGCACCACGCCGTGGGCGCCGAGGGCTTTGAAGACGTCATCACTTTGCGTTTTCGCCATATCGACCAGGGCGATGCGCAGGCGGGTAGCGCAGTTGTTGATGCTGTCGATGTTGGCCGCGCCGCCCAGCGCCTGCAGGAATCCGGCGGCCTGCCCGAGCTGCTGGCTGGCCGCTGCCGGGGCGGTGGTTTGCCCGCGCGCCGCCTTATAGTCGGCCTTGCTGTAGAGCTTGATTTCGCTCTCTTCCCGGCCCGGGGTTTTCAGGTTCAGACGCGCAATCAGCGTTTTGAAGACCACGAAGTAAACTCCGGTAAAGCAGACGCCAATGCCGATCTGGGTGAACACCGTCGCGGCGTGGTTGTGGAACATCGGGATCCAGTTTTGCGGCAGGAACTGGTCCAGCAGGCCGCCGCCCATGTTCCCGACCACGCCGAAGGTGTACATCACCGTTGCCATGGTGGCCGCCAGTACGGCGTGAACGGCAAACAGCAGCGGCGAGATAAACAGGAAGGTAAATTCGAGCGGTTCGGTAATACCCACCAGCACCGCGGTAAGCGTGGCCGGGACCAGCAGCCCCGCGACCTTGACGCGGTTTTCCGGCGACGCGGTGTACCAGATCGCCAGCGCAATCCCGACCGAGCCGAACACTTTGGAGTTGCCGTGCAGCGCGAACCCGCCTTCCGGGAAAAGAGTTTTCAGCGGCAGGGTGCTCTGGCTGAATTCCTGCAGGTGCTGCGCCCAGTAGACCTGAATTCCCCCTTCCACCGCCGCCGGGCCGAAGATGAATGGACCGTAGACGAAGTGGTGCAATCCGGTTGGGATCAGAATGCGTTCCAGGAAGGTATAGACCCATACGCCCAGCGCACCGGCAGAACGCAGGAACGCCTGCAGGGACTCAATGCCCATCTGCACTTTCGGCCAGCCCAGCAGCGTCAGCCAGGCGCAGGGGATCATGACGAAGAACGCGAGGATAACGACAAACGAGCTGCCCTGGAAAATCCCCAGAAACACCGGCAGCGGCTTGTCAAAATAGCGGTTGTGGATGGCGGTGACGATGCCTGAAATCACGATAGCGCCGATGATGCTGGTATCGAGCGTTTTGATCCCGGCAATCATCGCCAGCCCGCTTCCCGCCGTCGGTTCGGCGGAGAAGTCGACGCCGAAGAAGTGGCCCCAGGTCATCCCCATCGCGTTGATGAAGTAGTTCCAGGTCAGGAAGCTAATCAGCACCGCCAGACAGGCGCGGCCCTGGGCCTGCTTCGCCAGGCCAATCGGCAGGCCGACGGCAAAAATCAGCGGCATATTGCGAAACACCGCCCAGCCGCCCTCTTCAATGATGTGAACAATCTGCGCGAAAAGATGATCGGGGGCCGTTAAGGCTTCGCCGACAAACAGCGGGTTGCGAAGCATGATGGCGATTCCCACCACGATCCCGGCGAACGGAAACAGCAACACCGGGGTAAACATGGCACCGCCAAAACGTTGTATTTGACTGAGCATTTTTAAATCCTCATGAAACAACCTGTAGGGGTAGAGGCCTTTATGGTTTTTTGCTGGCCTGAGGTGAGCATAAGAACTTACTGATGCGCGAACATGGCGTGCCGCTGCGATTCGTGATCGCATTCATGGTTTTATTTTGACCAATCAGGTCTACTTTTTACGGTAAATATGGACATGTCAGGACGCTATCCACGCCCTGATAAGGGCAGAGAGGTCTACTGGTGATCTACAAATCCATTGCTGACAGATTGCGGCTGCGGCTGAATTCGTCGGACTACAATATCGGCAGTCCGCTGCCGGGCGAGAAAGCGCTGGCGCAGGAGTTCGGCGTGGCGCGAATGACCATCCGCAAGGCGCTGGATCTGCTGGTGAGCTGGGGGCTGGTTGAACGGCGGCACGGCAGCGGCACGTTTGTGTCACGCAAAGACGTTCACCACGAAACCACCAACCTGACCGGGCTGGTGGAAGTGTTGCGTCAGCAGGGAAAAGAGGTGCAGAGCAAGGTGCTGCAGTTCGAAGTGATGCCCGCCCCGCCCGCCATCGCCAGCCAGCTGCGAATTCAGGTGGATGAGCGGATCTACTTTTCCCGGCGGGTGCGCTACGTGGACGGAAAACCGCTGATGCTGGAGGACAGTTTTATGCCGGTGAAGCTGTTTCGCAATCTGTCGCTGGCGCATCTTGAAGGGTCAAAGTTTGATTACATCGAGAAGGAGTGCGGGATCACCATCAGCGGCAACTACGAGAGCCTGACGCCGGTGCTGGCCGATAAGCAGCTGGCGGGTTATATGAACCTGCCGGAACAGACACCGCTGTTGCGTATCACCTCCCTTTCCTACAGCGACAGCGGCGAGTTTCTCAACTATTCCGTGATGTTCCGAAATACCAGTGATTACCAGGTGGACTACCATCTGCGGCGCATCCACCCGGAAGATTTACTAGCTCATCCCCCAGAACAGCACCGCCAGTAGCTGCGGGGTGATGATGCGCAGGAACATCACCAGCGGGTAGACGGTGGCATAGGAGAGCGCGGCCGCGCCGCTGGTGGTGTGCAGGTTATTGGCAAAGGCCAGCGCGGGCGGATCGGTCATGGAACCCGCCAGCATGCCGCACAGCGTCAGGTAGTTCATTTTGGCGAACATCCGCGCCAGTATGCCCACCGTCAGCAGCGGGATCGCCGTGATAAAGATGCCGTAGCCGACCCAGCTCATCCCTTCGCCCTTGAGCAGGGTGTCGACGAAATCCCCGCCGGACTTCAGCCCGACCACCGCCAGGAACAGCACGATGCCCAGCTCGCGCAGCGCCAGGTTGGCGCTCGGCGGCATAAACCAGTAGAGCTTACCGATGCAGCCGATACGCCCGAGGATCAGCGCCATAATCAGCGGCCCGCCCGCCAGGCCCAGCTTGAGCGCCACCGGGAAGCCCGGCACGTACAGCGGGATGGAGCCGAGCAGCACGCCGAGCCCGATACCGATGAACACCGGTAGCATCTGCACCTGCTGCAGTTTTTGCTGCGCGTTACCCACCATATCCGCGACGGCGTCAATGGAAGACGGGCGCCCCACCAGGTTGAGGATATCCCCGAACTGCAGGCTGGCCTCCGGGCTGGCGACCAGCTCGACACCCGCACGGTTAAGGCGGGAGATCACGACGTCATAACGCTCTTTTACCTGCAGATCGCGTATTTTTTTGCCAAGGACGTGCTCGTTGGTTACCACAACGCGTTCAACGCGCATATCGGTGCCGCGCGTTGAGAGCGAGGTATCCACTTCCTGACCAATCACCAGACGGGCATTGTTCAAATCTCCAGGCTGGCCCACCAGGTGCAGCAGATCGCCTTGCTGAATAATGGTGCCGGGGGCAGGCACCATCAGCATATCGTCGCGCTTAAGGCGGGAGCAGATAATATTGGCGCTGTTCAGGATCGGCACGTCCTGAATCGCCATATTGTTCAGGTTGGGGTTATCGACCCGAATGTTGATGGTTTTGATCGGCATATGGCCGTTGGTAAGCGTGGTTTCGTGGTCCTTCGCCTCTTTATCGACGTTAATGCGAAACAGGACGCGGACCAGCCACATGGAGAGCAGAATGCCGCAAATGCCAAACGGATAGGCCATGGCGTAGCTCATCCCCATCTGGTCGACAATGCCGGGTTCGATGCCCAAATCGCGCAGGATTTGCTGCCCGGCACCGAGCGCGGGCGTGTTGGTGACCGCCCCGGAGAAAATGCCCAGCACCACGGGCAGCGGGATAGCAAAGATTTTATGCAGAATGGCGGTGACCAGCCCGCCCATCACCACAATGCCAAGGGCAAACAGGTTGAGCCGCAATCCGGAGACCCGAAGTGAGGCAAAAAAACCCGGTCCCACCTGAATCCCGATGGTATAAACGAACAGGATCAGGCCGAACTCCTGGGTAAAGTGGAGCATTTCGGCGCTCAGCACCAGCCCGAGCTGGTCGGCAAAGTGGCCGACAAAAATGCCGCCAAATAGCACCCCGCCTATCCCAAACCCGACGCCGCGGATTTTGATATTCCCTATCCACAGGCCAACAACAGCGACCAGGGCCAACACGCTGACGGTTAACGCGATATCACTCATGATCCACTTCCTTGGCATAACCTTAGTTATGCTAAGGATTCTCTCAGAGCCGTGGGCGGTTGTATGGGCGATGGCGCACAAAAAAGCCCTGCCGGGGCAGGGCCTTGTGCGGTCTGTGAGCAGTGTCGGGTGGCGGCTGCGCCTTACCCGACCTACAGGTTCGGCGGGCTTATTAACTATTCAACGCCGGCCGGTCGCTAATGGCGATACGCTGCGGTGCGATGGCTTCCGGTACGTTACGGGTCAGGTCAATATGCAGCAGCCCGTTGGTAAACGTTGCGCCGGAGACGTCCATATGGTCTGCCAGGGTAAAGCTCAGGCTAAACGGCTGATTAACCAGCCCCTGATGAAGCCATTTGGTCTCGGTCTCTTGTTTCTCCGGCGTACCTTTCACGGTCAGACGCGTGCCTTCGAGCTGAATATCCAGATCCTCCTGACGGAAGCCGGCCAGCGCCAGGGTGATGCGATAGTGGTTATCGTCGCTTTTTTCGATATTGTACGGCGGAAACGTCTGTTGCTCAGCGGTGTTTTGCAGGGCATTAGCCAGTTTGTCAAAACCAATCCACTGACGAAGTAAGGGGGATAAATCGTAGTTACGCATACTAAATCTCCTTCTGAGAAGCGAGTTCGGCACAGTTTAATTTTGTGCGCAGTTGTTCCTGCAAATCCGGATGGATTCGCATATGCTCCCGTTACGGCAAGCAGGTCTGGGTGGGCCGCTCGCGCGACCCGCATAATTAGTTAATTTCGATACGACGCGGTTTTTTCTCTTCCGGAATCACACGTTCCAGTTCGATAAACAGCAGGCCGTTGACCAGGTTCGCGCCTTTCACGTGAATGTTCTCGGCTAACTGGAACTTGCGTTCAAAGTTGCGCTCAGCGATGCCCTGGTAAAGGTAGGTACGTTCTTTCTGCTCGGCCGTATGGGAACCTTTCACCACCAGCAGGTTGTCCTGCGCGGTGATCTCCAGTTCGTTTTCTGCAAAACCGGCGACGGCAATGGCGATGCGGTAGTGGTTTTCGTCAACCAGCTCAACATTGTATGGAGGGTAGCCGTTGCTCTGGCTTTGGTTATTTTCTAAATGGTTAAACAGGCGGTCAAAACCAATTGCAGAACGGTATAGCGGAGAAAGATCGAAGTTACGCATAAATAAAACTCCTGAAATCAGCGAGAAAATTAAGCCTTCCACCATGGACAGGCCTTTACGCCCCCCGAACACCCATCAGGCGAGTTCGTTATCGGGTCGTATTCTTAAAATGGGTCTGCAACCGGGCTTTTCAAGCATGACAACTGCACTTTTTTTTGCACTTTCCTGCATCTCGCATAGACTGGGACAACAGCACAAAGGGTTAAATTGCGATGGCTGCCACAGTGCGGGGTTATCGGGCTATCCATTTTGGATAAGGCTCGCTATAACCCTGAGTTGCAGGTCTATGCAGTGCCATTAACGATGACTGAGTGATGATGAAAAATGTTCTGATAAAGCTGACGACGTTCAGCGGGGTAGTTTTACTTTGCGGGTGTTCGAGCGTGATGTCTCACACCGGCGGTAAAGAAGGAACATATCCGGGGACGCGCGCCAGCGCGGCGATGATCTCCGATGACGATACAAACTGGGGCACCAAATCCCTGGTTATCCTGGATATGCCGTTTACGGCTGTGGCGGACACGCTTCTGCTGCCGTGGGATTTATTCCGTAAGGACGACTCCGTGCGCTCACGGGTAGAGAAAAGCGAGCAGGAAAATCTGGCGACAAACGCCGTCATTCCGCCCGCAGAGATGCCGCCGCGCTAGTTCTGCGCGGTTTCCGCTAACCAGAGCTGACGGAAACCGTCCGTCTCTTCCATCCACGCAATAAAGCGCCCGTCCGGGGAAAATACGACGGCATCCGCAGACGGCGGATTGCCGTGATCGGACGTCAAAAACGTCACCGCTCCGGTCTGCGCGTCACAGCAGGCGATCCGGTTTTCGAGCACAAACCCCAGCCGATCACCCGCCGGATGCCAGTTAAACGCAGACTGAATATCGCTCCCGTTACGCGTCAGCTGGCGCGGCTCGCCGCCTTCAGGTGAGATCAGCCACAGCTGCACAATGCCGTTATCGTCGCGCATCAGAAACGCGATCTGTGTCCCCTCCGGATTGCTGCGAACCCAGTGACGCGGCACGTTCACCAGGCCCGGATAGGCCCTTTGATGCGTAAAGGTCAAACGACGCTGCTTCACCCCAGCAGGCGGGGCTGGCAGGGTCTCTGCGGTGCCCTGAAGCGGCGCATCGCCCACCCGTTTCCAGCTCTGTTCATCTTCTGGCAGGTTAACAATAAACAGTTCAGGCACTTTCTCACCCGTTGCAGACAGGGTATCGCCGATAAACGCCAGTCTGCCGTTGCCCACCCAGCCCTCTTCGTAGGCGCGGTTAATTTCGTCGCTGCCCGGCTGCGGGTTGGGCGTCGTGCGGCTGACCAGCACGCTCCAGTAAGTCCCCGGGTATTCACGAGGATGGTTTCCCGGCGGATTCACCGGGCCATAAGGCGCTGCCACGCCGACGTTGCGTAAATCAAGCTTCGCATCGCGCACGTGCAGCACGTGGTCGTTATAGGTAAAGCTGACAAGCTGGCCGTTCGGGCTAAAGACATGGACGTGGCTGCCGCCGCGCAGCGCGCCCGGGGTGAACGGTGAAGTGATATCCATTGCGTCCAGATTGCTCACCTGCCCGTGATGCGCAATTACCCCCTGGCGATGATGAAAATCGTAGTGCCAGTCCGCATCCGGGTTTTTCGGGCCGTGGATAAAAACGTATTTCTCCTGCGCGGGATGAACGGTCACCACGCCAACGTGCGCACCGTCAGTAGCGCGATAAATCACCTCGACCTCGCCCGTAACAACATTAACCCGCTCGATGGTTTCACCGGTGAACGATGCACCTGACGGGCGCACGTCATAGACCAGCCACTGGCTGTCCGGCGTCCAGGTATTGATGTTAGTAAGCTGGTGGTTGCGGGAAGCGAAGGTGATTTGTTTCATGAGGATACCCTGATGCGCAGTTATCGCATCAGGGTATCGCAAGCGGGTGTTTAGTTCAGCACAAACTTCTCAATGGCGTAAGCCACGCCGTCTTCGAGGTTGGATTTGGTGACAAAATTAGCCACTTCTTTCACCGACGGAATAGCGTTATCCATCGCTACGCCCATGCCCGCGAATTCAATCATCGCGATGTCGTTTTCCTGATCGCCCAGCGCCATGATTTCGTCCGGCTTGATGCCCAGCGCGTCGGCCAGCGATTTCACGCCGGTGCCTTTATTGACGCGTTTATCGAGGATTTCAAGGAAGTACGGCGCACTTTTCAGCACGGTGTATTTCTCTTTCACTTCGGCCGGAATGCGCGCAATCGCTTTATCCAGGATCTCCGGCTCGTCGATCATCATCACTTTCAGGAACTGGGTGGCCGGATCCATCTTCTCGGCTTCACAGAACACCAGCGGAATGGTCGCCACGTAGGATTCATGTACCGTGTAGTAGCTGATATCACGGTTGGCGGTGTAAAGCGTATTGCGATCGAGAGCGTGGAAGTGGGAACCCACCTCACGGGACAGTTTTTCCAGGAACCGGTAGTCATCGTAGCTTAGCGCGGTTTGCGCAACCGTACTGCCATCCGCGGCTTTCTGCACCAGCGCGCCGTTATAGGTGATGCAGTAGTCGCCGGGCTGATTCATGTGCAGCTCTTTCAGGTAGCTGTGCACGCCCGCATACGGACGCCCCGTGGTGAGGACCACATTCACGCCCTTTGCGCGTGCCGCGGCGATCGCGTTCTTAACGGCTGGAGAGATAGTGTGGTCTGGCAGCAACAGCGTGCCGTCCATATCGATTGCAATAAGTTTGATAGCCATGAGTTCCCCGGGATAAATGAGTGCTGCCTCATGCTAACGCGATTAAGCACACAAAAATAGAGCTACCTTGCGCAACAAAAGCCCCCTTTTACGCCTATCCCGAGGAACAAAGACCTACTCGCGGGTGAGAACGATTTTACCAAACGCACCGCGATCCAGATGCTCAAGTGCCTGTTCAAGCTCGTTAAAACGGTAGCGATGCTCAATCACGGGTTTCAACCCGGTGACATCCACGGCGCGGACGAAATCCTCCAGCGCCCGGCGGTGCCCCACGCCGATCCCCTGAATGACGGGAGATTTCAGCAACAGTTCGCCAGCAGAGAGCGAAATGTCAGACCCGGCCAGCACGCCAATGACCGAGATACGTCCATGAACGGCAACGGCGCGCAGGGAGTGCTTCAGGTTCTCGCCCCCCACGGTTTCAATAATATGGTCGATGCCGCGATCCTGCGTCAGCGCCAGCGCCTCTTCAGCCCAGTCGCCTTTCAGGCGGTTGATGCCCTGGCTGGCCCCCAGCTTTTTGGCCAGCGCCAGCTTTTCATCGCTCCCGGACGTAACAATGACCTCTGCGCCGTGCGCTTTTGCGATTTGCAGGGCGAAAATCGCCACGCCGCCCGTTCCCTGTACCAGCACCGATTGCCCGGCGCGCAGCTGACCGCGTTCCACCAGTGCGAACCAGGCGGTAAGCCCCGCGCAGGGTAAGGTGCTGGCCTCTGCGTCATCCAGGGTTTCCGGCGATGCCGCCAGCGCGTCTTCCTTCACAATCACGTACTCGGCCAGCATTCCCTGGAAATAGCCGCCGGACGTTTTATAGGGCAAATTGCGCGCGTCCGCCTGCGGCTTACCGTCGATCCACTCCGGAAAGAAGGTTGAGATGACGCGGGCACCGGGCTGGAAACGCGTGACGCCTTCACCAACGCTGTCGACGACGCCCGCCATGTCAGACGCCGGGGTAAACGGGAAGGAAAGCGGAATCGGCATCGTGCCTTCAATCACCATTTTGTCGCGATAGTTGAGCGCAACGGCATTCACCCTTACGCGCACTTCACCCGGACCTGGCTGGGGAATGGGCTCCTGAATAAGCGTGAGGCTCTCGCGCCCGAGGGCGCTCATCGTCCAGCGTTGCATTGTCTCGGTCATTTTTTTCTCCGGCCATCAAGTAAGCTTTAGTACTGACAGTCTACCGTTGACGCATGGTCGCCAGTGGCGATAAGTTTTCTCTATATTGATGCCAAAAAAGATACAATTCATGACCGACACGCTGAAGGATATCCCTGTTTTTGTGGCTGCCGTAGAGGCGGGTAGTTTCGCTCAGGCCGCCATTCGTCTGCATTTGTCACGCTCGGCGGTAGGAAAAAGCATCGCTCGTCTCGAGGAGCGACTGGGGGTACGGCTGTTTCAGCGCACCACCCGCAGCCAGAGCCTGACCGATAACGGCGCCCTTTTTTATGAACGGTGCCTGCGTGCGCTGGAGGAAATTCGGGGCGCAGAGTCGCTGCTTGAAACGGGGAAACAGCAGGTGAGCGGCCGCCTGCGCGTTGCCATGCCGGTACTGTTTGGCCGCCAGTGCGTCGCGCCGCTGTTGATTGAACTGGCGCAGGAACATCCCGGGCTTGAGCTTGAGATGTCGTTCAGCGACCGCGTGGTGGATCTGGTGGAGGAAGGGTTTGATATGGCGGTGCGTAACGGCACGCTGCAGGACAGCAGCATGCTGGTCGCCAGAAAGCTGGGCGAACACCGCATGGTGCTGTGCGCTGCGCCGGATTATCTGCAGAACAAAGGCCAGCCGCAAAGCGTGGCTGACTTACCCCATCATACGGCGATTAACTATCTGCGCGCAGGCAGAGTGTTACCCTGGCAACTGATGGATAACGAAGGGACCTCGCACACCTTTACTCCCCGCTCATCGCTCAATATGGATGATTTGCAGGCCATCTGCGACGCGGCGCTGGCCGGACACGGGATTGCCTGGCTCCCCTGCTGGATGGCCATTAAAGAAATTCATCAGGGAAAGCTCGTCCCGCTCCTGAAGCAGGCGCCGGATGTCCATTTTGACGTTCATGCCGTCTGGCAGCAGACGCCGCACCTGCCGCTGAGAGTGAGGATTGCCGTCGATACGCTCGCCAGTCGCTTACCGTCAGTGCTGTCGCAGGATATGCCCGCGCCCATAAAAAAGCCGCGCTAAACGCGCGGCCAGTTATCGTGCGGTATCACGTCGATTAAATATCGATATTTGCCGCTTTCAGGGCGTTCTCTTCGATGAAGGCACGACGTGGTTCAACCGCATCGCCCATCAGGGTCGTGAACAGCTGGTCTGCAGCAATCGCGTCCTTAACTGTCACGCGCAGCATGCGACGGCTTTCCGGATCCATGGTGGTTTCCCACAGCTGCTCCGGGTTCATTTCGCCCAGACCTTTATAGCGCTGGATCGCGAGGCCGCGACGGGACTCTTTCACCAGCCAGTCCAGCGCCTGCTCGAAGCTGGCTACCGGCTGACGACGTTCGCCACGTTCGATGAACGCATCGTCTTCGATCAGGCCGCGCAGCTTCTCGCCGAGCGTGCAGATACGACGGTATTCCGGACCGGTGACAAACTCGTGCTCCAGCGGGTAGTCGGTGTCGACGCCGTGGGTACGCACGCGCACGATCGGCTCGAACTGCCCGTCAGCGTTCTGCTGAACATCGCATTTCCACTGGCTGCCATGCTGCTCTTTTTCGTTCAGATCGCTCACCAGAGCGTTCACCCAGCGGGTGACGGTCTGCTCGTTGCTCAGTTCGGCTTCGGTCAGGGTTGGCTGATAAACCAGCTCCTTCAGCAGCGTTTTCGGATAACGGCGTTCCATACGCGTAATCATTTTCTGCGTGGCGTTGAACTCGGACACCAGACGCTCCAGCGGCTCACCGGCCAGTGCAGGGGCGTGCGAGTTCGCGTGCAGGGTCGCGCCATCAAGCGCGATTGCGATTTGGTACTGATCCATCGCTTCGTCGTCTTTGATGTACTGTTCCTGCTTGCCTTTCTTCACTTTGTACAGCGGCGGCTGGGCAATGTAGACGTGGCCACGCTCAACGATTTCAGGCATCTGACGATAGAAGAAGGTCAACAGCAGCGTACGAATGTGCGAGCCGTCGACGTCGGCATCGGTCATGATGATGATGCTGTGGTAGCGCAGTTTGTCCGGGTTGTACTCGTCACGGCCGATGCCGCAGCCCAGCGCGGTGATGAGCGTCGCCACTTCCTGAGAAGAGAGCATCTTGTCGAAACGGGCTTTCTCAACGTTGAGGATTTTACCCTTCAGCGGCAGAATCGCCTGGTTCTTACGGTTACGGCCCTGCTTCGCAGAACCGCCCGCGGAGTCCCCTTCCACGAGGTACAGTTCGGACAGCGCCGGGTCGCGTTCCTGGCAGTCAGCCAGCTTGCCCGGCAGGCCGGCTAAGTCCAGCGCGCCTTTGCGACGGGTCATTTCACGGGCTTTACGCGCCGCTTCACGGGCACGCGCCGCATCAATAATTTTGCCCACCACGATTTTCGCGTCGGACGGGTTTTCCAGCAGGTATTCGCTCAGCAGTTCGTTCATCTGCTGCTCAACCGCCGATTTCACCTCGGAAGAGACCAGCTTGTCTTTGGTCTGTGAGGAGAACTTCGGATCCGGCACCTTCACGGAAACCACGGCAATCAGGCCTTCACGGGCATCGTCACCGGTGGCGCTGACTTTCGCTTTCTTGCTGTAGCCTTCTTTGTCCATGTAGGCGTTCAGGGTACGGGTCATCGCCGCACGGAAGCCTGCAAGGTGGGTACCACCGTCACGCTGTGGAATGTTGTTGGTAAAGCAGTAGATGTTTTCCTGGAAACCGTCGTTCCACTGCAGCGCCACTTCAACGCCGATGCCGTCTTTTTCGGTGGAGAAATAGAAGATATTCGGGTGAATAGGCGTTTTGTTCTTGTTCAGATACTCAACAAACGCCTTGATACCGCCTTCGTAGTGGAAGTGGTCTTCTTTGTTGTCGCGTTTGTCGCGCAGGCGAATCGAGACGCCGGAGTTCAGGAACGACAGTTCACGCAGGCGTTTCGCCAGGATGTCGTACTCGAACTCGGTGACGTTGGTGAAGGTTTCGAGGCTCGGCCAGAAACGCACCATGGTACCGGTTTTGTCGGTGTCGCCGGTAACGGCCAGCGGTGCCTGCGGCACGCCGTGCGTGTAAAGCTGACGGTGAATTTTGCCTTCGCGCTGGATAACCAGCTCCAGCTTCTGCGACAGGGCATTTACTACCGAAACACCTACGCCGTGCAGGCCGCCGGAAACTTTATAGGAGTTATCGTCGAACTTACCGCCTGCGTGCAGGACGGTCATGATCACTTCCGCCGCGGAGACGCCCTCTTCCGGGTGAATACCGGTTGGGATGCCACGGCCGTCATCGGTGACGGAGACGGAGTTATCCGCATGGATGGTGACCACGATGTCTTTACAGTGACCCGCGAGCGCTTCGTCGATAGCGTTATCTACCACCTCGAATACCATGTGGTGCAGACCGGTGCCGTCATCCGTGTCGCCGATATACATACCCGGGCGCTTACGCACCGCATCCAGCCCTTTCAGGACTTTGATACTGGAGGAGTCATAAGAATTCGACATCAACGTTTCTCGCTCATTTCAACTTGGGTTAATCCGTTATTTTACCCTTTTCCACGGTAAACATCTTCGAATTTTCGTCCGACATGTCCATAACGTGTTCAGCGCTAATGGCGCTGACGAAAACCTGCGACTGCGTGGCTTTTAAGCGGCTGGCAAGCAGCCCGCGCCGCGCGTCGTCAAGTTCCGAGGCAAAATCATCTATCAGGTACAGGCAGCGTCGCCCGCTCTCGCGGGTGAGGAACTCCCCCTGCGCCAGGCGCAACGCACACATCAGGAGCTTGAGCTGCCCGCGCGACAGCGTGTCTTCCACCGGCGCACCGTCGGCACGAATGCGGAAATCCGCCTTGTGCGGGCCGTGCGCGGTGTAGGTCAACATGCGGTCGCGCTCGAAGCTTCTCTCTAACACCTCGGCATAGTCCGTCTCTTTCTCCCAGCCGCGCTGGAAGGAAAAGGTGAGAGAGAACTCGGGTAAAAACTGTTTGCAGGTGTCGGCCATGTCTTCGGCAATACCTGCGCTGTATTCGGCACGCCAGTTGCTGATTTGTTCCGCAAGAGGGATTAACTCCATGTCCCACGGACGCAGCTGGGCGTAGCGCGTCACCTGGCGCAACGCGGCGTTACGCTGCTTGAGCAGACGCTTCAGGTTGCTCCAGGCGTTAAAGAATCCGGCTTCGTTGTGAAAGCATCCCCAGTCGAGGAACGCTCTTCTGTATTTGGGGCCGCCGTTGAGTAAAGTAAACCCCTCGGGCGTGATCAGCTGCATCGGCATCAGCAGTGCCAGCTCGGCCACCTTGTGGCCGTCGGTACCGTCGATGCGCACCTTGCTGTCGCCCTGCTTGTCTTTGGTCAGGCCGATGGCGGTCTCCCGCTCCTCGCCCTGTAAACGCCCGTGCAGAACAAAAGATTCCTGCTCGTGGCGAATCACGCGACCAATCTGCAAACTGCGAAACGCCCGGCCGTGGCCGAGCGTATAGATGGCTTCCAGCACGCTGGTTTTGCCGCTACCGTTCGCGCCAACCAGGAAATTAAAGCCAGGGGATAAAGCGAGATCCGCGCTTTCGATGTTGCGAAAGTCGCGGATCAACAGACGGGTGAGCGACATTACAGTCTCATTGGCATGACAACATAGGCAGCCGACTGTGATGCGGCATCTTCAATCTGTACGCTCGAAACGGAGTCGGTCAGCAGGATGCGCACGTTCTCGCATTTCAGCGCGTTCAGCACATCCAGCACGTAGCTAACGTTGAAGCCGATTTCCATCTCAGCCCCGGCGTAGGTGACGTCCAGAATCTCTTCTGCCTCTTCCTGCTCCGGGTTGTTGGCGGTGATTTTGATCTGGTTTTCACTCACGTACAGGCGCACGCCGCGGAATTTCTCGTTAGAGAGAATAGCCGCACGGGCAAAGGCCTGCTTGAGGCTATCGCAACCGGCTTCCAGCGTTTTGTCCGGGTTCTTCGGCAATACGCGGCGATAATCCGGGAAACGGCCGTCAACCAGCTTCGATGTGAAGACAAAATCGCCCACGTGGGCGCGGATGTTATTGCTGCCGATCTGCACGCGCAGCGGCGTGTCGCCGCCGTCGAGCATACGCATCAGCTCAATCACCCCTTTACGCGGCACGATGACCGAATGGTTTGGCAGCGAGTCGCCAATCGGCATGGAACAGACCGCCAGACGGTGGCCGTCGGTCGCCACGGTACGCAGCTCTTCACCTTCGGTTTCGAACAGCATGCCGTTTAAGTAGTAACGCACGTCCTGATGCGCCATGGAGAACTGGGTGGCTTCAATCAGACGCTTCATCGTCGCCTGCGGCAGGGTGAATTCCACTTCGCTCTGCCAGTCGTCCAGGTTCGGGAAGTCCGCTGCAGGCAGCGTGGAGAGCGAGAAACGGCTGCGGCCAGAGCGCACCAGCATACGGTCGCCTTCCAGCTGCACGGCGATTTCAGCACCTTCCGGCAGCCCGCGGCAGATATCAAAGAATTTACGTGCCGGAACCGTGGTCGCGCCCGCGTCGTGCGGCTGCGTCAGCGTAACGCGCGCGATCATTTCCATTTCCAGATCTGTACCGGTCAGCGACAGCGTACCGTCCGCGACCTGAAGCAGCAGGTTTCCGAGAATAGGCAGCGTTGGGCGGCCGCCTAATGGGCCACTCACCTGTTGCAGCGGTTTTAATAAATGTTCACGTTCAACGGTAAATTTCATAGCGTCACGATGATAATGTTCTGATTAGATTGGAAAAATCTTCTTTTATGTCGTGGCTTTCTTCGCGTAACTGCTCAATCTTGCGACAGGCGTGCAGCACGGTCGTATGGTCACGGCCACCAAACGCATCCCCGATTTCCGGCAGACTGTGGTTGGTTAACTCCTTTGCCAGCGCCATCGCCATCTGACGCGGGCGCGCCACCGAGCGGGAACGACGTTTAGACAGTAAATCTGCCACTTTGATCTTGTAGTACTCAGCCACCGTCTTTTGAATATTGTCGATAGTGACCAGTTTTTCCTGCAATGCCAGCAAATCACGCAGCGCTTCACGCACAAAATCGATGGTGATCGCACGACCGGTAAAGTTGGCATTGGCGATAACGCGGTTCAGTGCCCCTTCGAGCTCACGCACGTTGGAGCGCAGACGCTTGGCAATGAAGAACGCCACTTCACCCGGCAGGCGAATGTCATTTTCATCGGCTTTCTTCATCAGGATCGCGACGCGGGTTTCCAGCTCCGGTGGCTCGATCGCCACGGTCAGGCCCCAGCCGAAGCGGGATTTCAGACGATCTTCAACGCCGTTGATCTCTTTTGGATAACGATCCGAGGTCAAAATGATCTGCTGATTGCCTTCCAGCAGGGCATTGAAGGTGTGGAAAAATTCTTCCTGCGATCGTTCTTTATTGGCAAAGAACTGAATGTCATCGATCAGCAGCGCGTCAACGGAACGGTAGTAGCGTTTAAACTCTTCGATCGCATTGTTTTGCAGGGCTTTTACCATGTCCTGAACGAAGCGTTCGGAGTGCATATACACCACTTTGGCATTGGGCTTGCGCGCCATAATGCCGTTGCCCACCGCGTGCAGCAGGTGCGTTTTACCGAGACCCGTGCCGCCATACAGGAACAGCGGGTTGTAGGCCCCACCGGGGTTATCAGCAACCTGGCGAGCCGCCGCGCGCGCCAGCTGGTTCGACTTACCTTCAACGAAGTTATCGAACGTGTGTTTGACGTTTACGTTAGAGCGGTAGGTTGGCTCAGCCGGTGCAGGAACATTATCCCAACCCTGACGAGCAGGAGCGACGCGAGGGGCCGGCGCGGGTGCGGCCTGAGCAGGCGCAGCCACATTCACGGTTTCACGTACGGTTTGGGTGACCGGCTTTGTGCCCACTTCAAAGCGCAGCTGTGGGGCATCAGACCCGCAGAAATCGTTCAGCAGTCCATTGATGTTATTAAGGTACTTGTCCCTTACCCAATCGAGCACAAAACGGTTTGGCGCGTACAAAGCCAGCGTGTTATCGCTCAGTTCCGCCTGCAACGGGCGGATCCACATACTGAATTCTGTGGCTGGTAACTCATCCTGCAATCGGGCAAGACACTGCTGCCAAAGCGAAAGTGACACGGCGGACTCCACTCGAACAATAAAAGAAAACTATTGAATATTCATGATTGTTGGCGCACATCGGCATGACCCTGTGTAAAGGGGGACGTGCGAATTGCTATCTGCAATTTATCCTGACCAGGATCCTGGGATCCCGATCGGGACCGCGGATCATAGCCTAAACTGAGCCAGAGATCTTCTGTTTCTCACAGATTCTTCCCGATTTATCCACAGGAAGATCAGAAACCGGTTAAGTGTAAACGATCCTGGCGCGAGTGCCCCACGATTTAGCCCGCATATTGGAAAAATTAATGAGCACAGCCAATTTATTGCTTAAATGATCTAACGAAGATCCGGGACGATCCTTGCGCTTTATCGGTGAGCCCGTATAATCCTCGACCCGGCGCGTGATGCTCATCTTCCTGCGTCGTCCGTTGCTCATTTTCCACGCGAAAACGTGCGGAAATACGCGGGAAATAAGGAAAGAGAATTGACTCCGGAGTGTACAATTATTACAATCCGGCCTCTTTAATCACCCACGCTGAGGCGTTAGTCGTTCGAAACTCGTTCGGGTATACGCAAAAGTCAGTGAATTTATTCAAGTTTAGGTAGAAATCGCCATGAAACGCACTTTTCAACCGTCTGTACTGAAGCGCAACCGTTCTCACGGCTTCCGTGCTCGTATGGCTACTAAAAATGGTCGTCAGGTTCTGGCACGTCGTCGTGCTAAAGGCCGCGCTCGTCTGACCGTTTCCAAGTAATAAAGCTAACCCCTGAGTGGTTAAGCTAGCATTTCCCAGGGAGTTACGTTTGTTAACTCCCGCTCATTTCACTTTCGTCTTCCAGCAGCCACAACGGGCTGGCACGCCGCAAATCACCATCCTCGGCCGCCAAAATTCGCTGGGGCATCCCCGCATCGGTCTCACAGTCGCCAAGAAAAATGTTAAGCGTGCGCATGAACGCAATCGGATTAAACGTCTGACGCGTGAAAGCTTCCGTTTACGTCAGCACGAACTGCCTTCAATGGATTTCGTGGTGGTGGCGAAGAAAGGGGTTGCCGACCTCGATAACCGTGCTCTCTCGGAAGCGTTGGAAAAATTATGGCGCCGCCACTGTCGCCTGGCTCCCGGGTCCTGATAGCCCTCATTCGGGTCTATCAACGCCTGATTAGTCCGCTACTCGGGCCGCACTGCCGTTTCACACCAACATGCTCAAGCTACGGAATTGAGGCATTGCGCAGGTTTGGAGTGATAAAAGGCAGTTGGTTGACGGTGAAACGCGTATTAAAATGCCACCCTTTACACCCCGGTGGAGACGACCCCGTCCCCCCAGGACCCTTTGATACCAGAGAACACTAACGATGGATTCGCAACGCAATCTTCTTATCATCGCTTTGTTGTTCGTGTCTTTCATGATCTGGCAGGCATGGGAGCAGGATAAAAATCCTCAACCCCAGCAGCAGACCACGCAGACTACGACCACCGCAGCGGGTAGCGCCGCCGACCAGGGCGTACCGGCCAGTGGCCAGGGGAAACAGATTACGGTTAAGACCGATGTGCTTGAGCTGACAATCAACACCCGTGGTGGTGATGTTGAGCAGGCGCTGCTGTTGACCTACCCGAAAGAGCTGAAGTCTAACGAACCGTTCCAGTTACTGGAAACCACGCCTGAGTTTATCTACCAGGCGCAGAGCGGCCTGACCGGTCGTGACGGCCCGGATAACCCGGCTAACGGTGCGCGTCCACTGTATAACGTCGAGAACGACACCTTTGTGCTGGCTGATGGCCAGAACGAACTCGTTATCCCGATGACCTATACCGACGCCGCAGGCAACACCTTCACCAAAACCTTCACCCTGAAGCGCGGTGAGTATGCGGTGAACGTGGGCTACAGCGTACAGAACGCCAGTGCGAAACCGCTGGAGCTGTCGACCTTTGGCCAGCTGAAGCAGTCCATCAATCTGCCGTCTCACCGTGACACCGGAAGCAGCAACTTTGCGCTGCACACCTTCCGTGGCGCGGCGTACTCCACGCCTGACGCGAAGTACGAGAAATACAAATTCGACACCATTGCCGATAACGAAAACCTGAACGTCAGCGCTAAAGGCGGTTGGGTGGCGATGCTGCAGCAGTATTTCGCGACGGCGTGGGTGCCAAATAACGACGGTACCAACAACTTCTATACCGCGAACCTGGGTAACGGCCTTGCAGCCATCGGCTACAAATCTCAGCCGGTTCTGGTACAGCCGGGTCAAACCGGTAAGCTCGCCAGCACCCTGTGGGTTGGCCCGGAAATTCAGGACAAAATGGCCGCTGTTGCGCCGCACCTGGATCTGACCGTGGATTACGGTTGGTTGTGGTTCATCTCTCAGCCGCTGTTTAAGCTGCTGAAGTTCATCCACAGCTTCCTGGGTAACTGGGGCTTCTCCATCATCGTTATCACCTTCATCGTTCGTGGCATCATGTACCCGCTGACTAAAGCGCAGTACACCTCCATGGCGAAGATGCGCATGCTGCAGCCGAAGATTCAGGCGATGCGTGAGCGTCTGGGCGATGACAAACAGCGTCAGAGCCAGGAAATGATGGCCCTGTATAAAGCAGAGAAAGTGAACCCACTGGGTGGCTGCTTCCCGCTGCTGATTCAGATGCCAATCTTCCTTGCGCTGTACTACATGCTGATGGGTTCCGTTGAACTGCGCCACGCGCCGTTCGCACTCTGGATCCATGACCTGTCCGCACAGGATCCATACTACATCCTGCCGATCCTGATGGGCGTGACGATGTTCTTCATCCAGAAGATGTCGCCGACCACCGTGACCGACCCGATGCAGCAGAAGATCATGACCTTTATGCCGGTCATCTTCACCGTGTTCTTCCTGTGGTTCCCGTCAGGTCTGGTGCTGTACTATATCGTCAGCAACCTGGTGACCATCATCCAGCAGCAGCTGATTTACCGTGGTCTGGAAAAACGTGGCCTGCATAGCCGCGAAAAGAAAAAGTCCTGATCCGATAAGTTAACGCTAAAATAAGGGCGGTCGATTGACCGCCTTTTTTATTTGTATTGAACGAGAGCAACCATGAGCCATAACGACACTATCGTCGCCCAGGCAACCCCACCGGGACGCGGTGGTGTAGGCATTCTGCGTATCTCCGGCCTGAAGGCACGCGAGGTGGCCGAAGCGGTGCTGGGTAAACTGCCAAAGCCGCGCTACGCTGATTACCTGCCGTTTAAAGATGCCGACGGCACGCCGCTGGACCAGGGCATTGCGCTGTGGTTCCCCGGCCCGAACTCCTTTACCGGTGAAGACGTGCTGGAGCTTCAGGGCCACGGCGGCCCGGTTATCCTCGACCTGCTGTTAAAACGTATCCTGACCCTGCCGGGCCTGCGCATTGCCAAGCCGGGCGAGTTCTCCGAGCGTGCCTTCCTCAACGACAAGCTCGACCTGGCGCAGGCTGAGGCCATTGCTGACCTGATCGACGCCAGTTCTGAACAGGCGGCCCGCTCTGCTCTGAACTCGCTGCAGGGCGCATTCTCCGCGCGTGTGAATCACCTCGTGGACGCACTTACTCACCTTAGGATCTACGTGGAAGCGGCTATCGACTTCCCGGACGAGGAGATCGACTTCCTCTCTGACGGCAAAATCGAAGCCCAGCTCAACCAGGTGATGGCCGATCTCGACGCCGTTCGTGCAGAAGCGCGCCAGGGCAGCCTGCTGCGTGAAGGGATGAAGGTGGTGATTGCCGGACGCCCGAACGCCGGTAAATCGAGCCTGCTGAACGCCCTGGCGGGCCGTGAAGCGGCAATCGTAACCGACATTGCCGGCACCACTCGCGACGTGCTGCGCGAGCACATCCACATCGACGGCATGCCGCTGCACATCATCGATACCGCCGGTCTGCGCGATGCCAGCGACGAGGTTGAGCGCATCGGTATCGAACGCGCCTGGCAGGAGATCGAGCAGGCCGACCGCGTGCTGTTTATGGTGGATGGCACCACGACCGACGCCGTTGACCCGGCAGAGATCTGGCCGGACTTTATTGCCCGTCTGCCGGCCAAACTGCCGATCACCGTGGTGCGTAACAAAGCGGACGTGACCGGCGAAACGCTCGGTATCAGCGATGTGAATGGTCACTCACTGATTCGCCTGTCGGCGCGGACCGGTGAAGGCGTGGATGACCTGCGTAACCATCTCAAGCAGAGCATGGGCTTTGATACCAGCATGGAAGGCGGCTTCCTGGCGCGTCGCCGTCACCTGCAGGCGCTGGAAGAGGCGGCACGCCATCTTGACCAGGGCAAAGCGCAGCTGATTGGCGCGTGGGCAGGTGAACTGCTGGCGGAAGAGCTGCGTCTGGCGCAGCAGAATCTGAGCGAGATCACCGGGGAGTTTACGTCGGACGATCTGCTGGGACGGATCTTCTCGAGCTTCTGTATTGGTAAGTAATTCCCGCTAATCCATGGTGATTTCCTCCTGGGAAATCACCATTGTCCAAATGGCAACTCGCCTAATCCCTTTTCACCCCCTATCCTGCATGCCTGCATCTATGGGGGGTTTATGGCGCGTTTTCTGTTTTGTAGTTTCGCATTAGTTCTGCTTTATCCGTCCGGTATTGATATGTATCTGGTGGGATTACCGCATATCGCCCGCGATCTGGGCGCCAGCGAAGCGCAGCTGCATATTGCGTTTTCGGCCTACCTCGCGGGGATGGCGTCGTCGATGGTCTTTGCCGGGAAGATCGCGGATAAAGCAGGCCGTCAGCCTGTCGCTATCGCCGGTGCCATCGTTTTTGCCCTGGCGTCGCTTCTCTGCTCACAGGCGCAAAACAGCACCGTGTTTCTGGCCGGGCGCTTTATCCAGGGCATCGGTGCGGGCGGTTGCTACGTGGTGGCGTTTGCCATTTTGCGCGACACCTTAAGCGCCCAGCGTCGCGCCAAAGTGCTGTCGATGCTGAACGGCATTACCTGCATCATCCCGGTGCTGGCCCCGGTCGTGGGCTATCTGATCATGCTGAAGTTCCCGTGGCAGAGCCTGTTCTGGACCATGGCGGCGATGGGCGCGCTGGTGTTTGTCCTGTCGATTGCCGTGCTGAAAGAGACCCACCCGGGCTCGCAGAATACCGGCCATACCGCGACCATTCACCCGGCAGAGAAGCTTCTCAACCGCTTTTTCCTCAGCCGTCTGACCGTGACCACGTTAAGCGTGGCGGTGATCCTGACCTATGTAAACGTTTCCCCGGTGTTGCTGATGGAGACCATGGGCTTCGATCGCGGTGAGTATTCCACGGTGATGGCATTAACCGCGATGGTCAGTATGGCCGTTTCGTTTTCGACGCCGTTTGCGCTGAATATCTTCCGCCAGCGCACGCTGATGGTGACCTCACAGGTTTTATTCCTTGCCGCAGGCGCGATCCTGGCGACCACCAGCTCACATGCGGTGATGCTGGTGGGCATTACGCTCATTTGCGCCGGGTTCTCGGTTGGCTTTGGCGTGGCGATGAGCCAGGCGCTTGGTCCCTTCTCGCTGCGGGCAGGCGTGGCGAGTTCGGTGCTGGGGATCGCGCAGGTCTGCGGCTCGTCGCTGTGGATTTGGCTGGCGGCAGTCATCGGGCTTAACGCGCTGAATATGCTGATCGGGGTTCTGATTGGCTGTAGCATAGTCTGCATTACCTTACTTATGGTCATCCAGCCCGCGGCGCACTATGAAGAAGCCCATCAGCAGTCTCGATCTTAACCTGTTGCTGTGCCTGCAGCTTTTGCTGCAGGAGCGCAGCGTTACCAAGGCGGCGAAGCGGATGAACGTGACGCCGTCGGCGGTGAGTAAATCGCTGGCCAAGCTGCGCGACTGGTTCGATGACCCGCTGTTTGTCAAAACGCCGCTAGGGCTGCTGCCGACGCCGCTGACGGTGAGCCTGGAGCAAGATCTGGCTGACTGGATGCAAATCGGCAACCAGATCCTCGATAAATTCCATCATGATTCTCCGGGCGGGCTGACGTTCGTGCTGGCCGCGGAAACGCCGCTGATGCTGATCCGCTTCAATACCCTGCTGGAGCAGGTGAACCAGCGCTATCCGCAGGCGACGGTGAAAATGCGCCAGTGGGATTACGACTCGCTGGACGCGATTACGCGTGGCGAGGTGGATTTGGGCTTCACCGGGCGTGAAACGCATCCGCGATCCCGCGAGCTGCTTAAGCTGATGCCGTGGTTTATCGACTACGAAATCCTGTTCAGCGACCGCCCCTGCGTCTATCTGCGCGAGGATCATCCAGCGCTTCAGCAAGAGTGGAATCTGGAGACCTTCCTGCGCTATCCCCACATCAGCATCTTCTGGGAACGCAGCGATACCTGGGCGCTTGATGAGGTGTTAAAGGAGATGGGACGCGATCGCACTATCGCCATGAGCCTGCCGGGCTTCGAACAGGCGATGTTTATGGCGGCGCAGCCCGGCCATCACTATATCGCCACCGCCCCGCACTACTGTCACCACTACAATGAACTC
This sequence comes from Enterobacter cloacae complex sp. IR53041, assembly GCF_049238285.1. Lineage (NCBI taxonomy): Bacteria > Pseudomonadati > Pseudomonadota > Gammaproteobacteria > Enterobacterales > Enterobacteriaceae > Enterobacter > Enterobacter cloacae complex sp. IR53041. The sequence goes on from NZ_JBMKHB010000020.1 coordinate 45,639, forward strand.
CACCAGCGTAAGCTGATCGCGCTTCCGATCCCCATTGATGAGGAGCAGGCGGATAAATTGACCGTGCCCTTCACGCTGATCTGGCATAAACGGAACAGCCATAATCCCAAAATTCTCTGGCTGCGGGAGACCATCAAGGCGCTGTACGGTGCGAGCGATCCAATTTTTGCCTAAGAAAATGTAAAGTTCGGTCCTAAGGCTTCTCTTACTTCCATTTACTGATTAAAACAGGAGGCAAGTTAAGCGATAATCATGTAACCGTTTAACCGATTACGACCATTATCAAGGAGCGAAAAATGGCTACGCACTTTGCAAGAGGGATACTTACAGAAGGACGTCTCGTATCGGCAAGAATTTCTTCAGCCTGTCACCGTGAAGCACTCACTCTTCCGGAGCATCGCAGGTCGCGGTTTTTAGCGTCCCGAGCGCTTCTCGCAGAACTGATGTTTATGCTGTACGGCACCAGCGAGCTGCCGGACATCATTACCCAGCCAGAAGGCCGCCCGGTCTTTGCGGACCCGGATCTCCCTCGTTTTTCCATTGCCTACACGGGCAATATCATTGGGGTCGCGCTGACCACCGAAGGGGACTGTGGGCTCGATATGGAGCTTCAGCGCGCGACGCGCAGCTTCCACGGTGGTAACGCGCATGAAGACTATCCGCTCTCCAGCAATGAGAAGCTGTGGGTACGCAACCAGAACGATCCTGTTGAAGCCAGAGCCCAGCTCATTACCCTGCGCCAGAGCATTCGCAAGCTCTGCGGATGCGCCTCAGACGACGCCAGCCTGCTGCAACTGTTGCCTGGCTCCGGACGTCTGCGCGCCACCCAGGCCACGCTGGTAGAAGCGCTCTGCGACGCGGAGGATGTGCTCATCTGGTCCATCGCGGTGACCCCCGCCATCGAACGCATGAAAATCTGGGAATTTGACAGTCAACAGGGATGGCGTAGCCTTCCTGATGTGCCCGAGCGCGCCAACGAGCCCGCCGCACGTCTGATGCGATTAACCAGTTTACCGGCAGAAAAAGCATTCACCCTTAGCTGATCCAATCAGGGTCATCATGATGAAACAGGAGTAATCATGTCTGATACGTTGAAAGTTGTTACGTTACTGGGAAGCCTGCGCAAAGGTTCATTTAACGGGATGGTAGCCCGCACGCTGCCACAGCTGGCACCTGCAGGTATGGAAATTAGCGCCCTGCCGTCTATTGGCGATATTCCGCTTTATGATGCCAACGTACAGCAGGAAGAAGGGTTCCCGCAGAGCGTTGAGGCGCTGGCAGAGCAGATTCGCCAGGCTGACGGCGTGGTCATCGTCACGCCAGAGTACAACTACTCTGTACCCGGTGGTCTGAAGAATGCCATCGACTGGCTGTCCCGTTTACCTGAGCAGCCGCTGTCAGGCAAACCGGTGCTGATCCAGACCAGCTCCATGGGCGCGATTGGCGGCGCGCGCTGCCAGTATCACCTGCGTCAGATCCTGGTCTTCCTCGATGCGATGGTGATGAACAAGCCGGAATTTATGGGCGGAGTGATTCAGAACAAGGTCGACCCGCAAACGGGTGAAGTGGTGGATCAGAGCACGCGCGACCATCTCTCTGGCCAGCTGACGGCGTTCGGGGATTATATTAAGCGGGTTAAAGCCTGATAAAAAAGCCCGGTGGCGCTAGCGCTTACCGGGCCTACACTCGTCAGTAGGTCAGGTAAGCGAAGCGCCACCTGACACCACAAACCGCACCTTAGTGCGCGTCAATAAACACAATCTTCAGCACAAACAGCAGCGCCACAACGATGACGCACGGGCTGAGGTCGCGGAAGCGGCCGGTACCGATCTTCATTACGCAGTAAGAGATAAAGCCCAGCGCGATACCTTCGGTAATCGAGAAGCTGAACGGCATCATCACGGCGGTAATAAACGCCGGCACCGCTTCGGTTAAATCATCCCACTTCACGCGCGACAGGCTGGAGGTCATCAGCACACCCACGTAGATCAGCGCACCCGCTGCAGCGTACGGAGGCACCATGCCCGCCAGCGGAGAGAGGAAGATCACCAGCAGGAACAGAATACCCACTACAACCGCCGTCAGACCGGTACGGCCACCCACAGAAACCCCGGAAGAGGATTCGATGTAAGCGGTCACAGACGAGGTCCCGATAAATGAACCGGTCACAGAGGAGATACTGTCCACAAACAGCGCCTGCTTCATGCGCGGGAATTTGCCTTTCTCATCTGCCAGACCCGCTTTGTCGGTCACGCCGATCAGCGTACCGGAGGAGTCGAACAGGTTCACCAGCATGAAGGAGAAAATCACGCCCGCCAGGCCCAGGTTCAGGGAACCGGCCAGATCAACATGACCAACAACGGTAGAGACGCTCGGTGGCGCGGAGACGATACCGTTATAGTGAACGTCGCCCAGCATCCAGCCCAGCAGCGTGGTCACCACGATGGAGACCAGCACCGCCGCATGAATATTGCGGGAAGCCAGGATGGCGATGATAAAGAAGCCCAGCACGCCCAGCAGCACGTTATGCGAGGTCAGGTGACCGATGCTCACCAGCGTATCCGGGTTCGCCACGATGACACCGGCGTTTTTCAGCCCCATCATCCCGATAAACAGACCGATACCGCTGGTGATGCCCACGCGCAGGCTCACGGGAATGTTCGCAATCATCCAGTAACGCACGCGGAAAATGGTCAGCAGCAGCAGGCCAATCGCACCCCAGAAGATGGCGCCCATACCCACCTGCCACGGCAGCCCCATCGCCTGAACCACCACGAAGGCAAAGAACGCATTCAGACCCATCGCCGGGGCCAGCGCGACCGGCAGGTTAGCGAACACACCCATCAGAATGCTGCCGAGGGCCGCGATCAGACAGGTAGTCACGAAGACGGCGCTGGTATCCATGCCAGCAACGCCCAGAATTTGAGGGTTAACAAAAACGATATAGACCATCGTCAGGAAGGTGGTGAAACCGGCGATCACTTCGGTGCGTGCCGTCGTGCCGTGCTCGCGCAGTTTAAACACGCGCTCAAGCAGACCCTGACCAGATGTCTGGGTAGTGTGTTGTTGACTCATCATCAATTTCCGAACAAGGAGGGAAAATTCGTCGCTATCCTATACCAAAATGCGACAATAGTGGCGGTTACGTGATACTTTTTTCATTGAATTTGCTTATACGGCAACGATTGCGTTCCGGTGAACTGCCGTACGTAAACGTTAAACTGGTTAAAAAGGAAAGGCATGTCCGGAATTGAAGCGGTATTTTTCGACTGCGACGGTACGCTGGTCGACAGTGAGGTCATTTGTTCCCGCGCGTATGTGGCCATGTTCCAGGAATTTGGCATTACGCTGGAACTCGACGAGGTGTTTAAACGCTTTAAGGGCGTGAAGCTCTACGAGATCATCGACATCATTAACGAAGAACACGGCGTCGTTCTGGATAAAGCGGCTCTGGAACCGGTGTACCGCGCCGAGGTTGCGCGCCTGTTCGATTCGGAGCTGGAGGTGATTCCGGGCGCAAACGCGCTGCTGGATGCCATGACGGTGCCGATCTGCGTGGTCTCCAACGGACCGGTCAGCAAAATGCAGCACTCGCTCGGCAAGCTTGAGATGCTGCACCACTTCCCGGAAAAACTGTTCAGCGGCTACGATATCCAGCGCTGGAAGCCGGACCCGGCACTGATGTTCCATGCGGCAAAGGCGATGAACGTTAACGTAGAGAACTGCATTCTGGTGGATGACTCGTCTGCGGGCGCGCAGTCGGGGATTGATGCGGGAATGGAGGTGTTTTACTTCTGCGCCGACCCGCACAACAAGCCGATCGTTCATCCAAAAGTCACGACCTTCACCGATCTGGCGCAGCTACCCGCGCTGTGGAAGGCCCGCGGTTGGAATATTACGCGTTAAGCCGCCCCTCCCTGCAGGGAGGGCGACAGGTTTATCTGAAGAGCTTTTGAACAAACTCAGCATACGCCGGACGCCAGACGTCCATTTCGTGGTTCAGACCGGGGTACATTTTATAGTCGAATTTGATGCCCTGCTTTTCCAGCTCCGCTTTCAGACCGGCGATATCTTTGCCGGTCACCGAATCGCGCTCTCCCACAACGACGGTGAAGTTATGCAGCTGCCGGTTAATGGCCTCAGGCTGCTTAAAGCGTGCGGCCACGCCTTCGTCAGGCACGGTTGTCGTGGTAACGCCGCTGAACGTTCCCAGCCAGCCGAAGCTCTCCAGATGATTCATCCCGGAGACCAGCGCCTGATAACCGCCCTGTGACAATCCCGCCAGTGCCCGGCCTGCCGCATCTTTACGCACGTTGAAGCGTGTATCCACCAGCGGAATAATCTCGCTCATCAGTTCACGGTCTGCGGCTTTCGCATTGAGCGGATAGAAAGACTTCCGTCGTTCTACCGGTGGGAAGTTCTCGGGGATGGCCTCAGTGCTCTCCGTCTCGGTGTCGGGTACCACCACCAGCATCGGTTTGATTTTCCCTTCGGCCATCAGGTTATCCATGATTTGCGGCAGACGGCCCTGGTCGATGGCCGAAAGCCCGGTATCCCCAAAACCATGGTAGAAGTAGAGCACCGGTAAGGGTTCCCCTGTGCCGTTGTAGCCAGGGGGAGTCCATACATAGACGCGGCGCTCTGACTTGAGCGACGGCGAGTGCCAGGTCAAGGTCGTCAGATCGCCATGCGGTACAGGACGATCGTCGAGAATACTGCCCGGAACCAGAATCAGGCTGGTGTTCACCTGCCGCTGGGGTTTTTGATAGCGGCTTCCCGTGTCAACTGAACGGAAACCATCGATGTCGAAATAATATTCGTAGAGATTCGGGGCCATCGGCTCGCTTTTCCATGACCAGACGCCATTTTTCTCTTTCGTCATATCATGGGAAACCTGGCTTTCAGGCATTGACCCCGTCACCACGGAGACTCGCGTTGCGCCGGGTGCAAACAGGCGAAACGTAATGCTTTTATCCGCATTAACCTGGGTCACATAGCGGCTGACCGGGGTAGTCTGGTCAGGTGTGACCGGCAACGGTGCGGCAATCACGTCTGTTCCAGTACCGATCCCGATGCTGATGGCCATCGCCAGGCACGCTAATGAATTTTTCATATACCATCCTTTGCTGTTTTTTCGTCTCACGTTAGCGCGTTTCGAACGTCAGGCAACGGATGAAGGGGAAAATTGTGATTACACTAGAAATAACAACGCCGGTGAGTACCGGCGTTGTTATCAGATGACAGGATTACTCTTTCGGATCTTTACCCGCCAGCAGCTTGTCCAGCTCGTCGCCGCCCACGTGACGGAAGTCCTGACCCTTCACGAAGTAGAAAATGTATTCGCAAATATTCTGGCAGCGGTCACCGATACGCTCGATAGAACGCGCGCAGAACAGGGCCGTCAGCACGCTCGGGATCGTACGGGAATCTTCCATCATGTAGGTCATCAGCTGGCGCACGATGCCTTCATACTCCTGATCGACCTTCTTGTCTTCACGGTAGATACGCACCGCTTCGTCCAGATCCATCCGCGCAAAGGCATCCAGCACGTCGTGCAGCATCTGCACGGTGTGGCGGCCCAGCGACTCGAGGCTCACCAGCAGCGGCTGATGCTGCTGCGAAAACTTCTCCAGCGCGGTGCGGCAGATTTTATCGGCGACGTCACCGATACGTTCCAGCTCGGCGATGGTTTTGATGATCGCCATCACCAGACGCAGGTCGCTCGCCGTCGGCTGACGTTTCGCGATAATGCGCACGCAGGCTTCGTCGATAGCCACTTCCATCATGTTGACGTTTTTATCGCCTTCAATGACGCGCTTCGCCAGCTCGCTGTCCTGGTTGTGCATCGCCGTAATCGCATCAGAAAGCTGCTGCTCGACCATGCCGCCCATGGTCATCACCTGGGTGCGAATGCTTTCCAGCTCTGCGTTGAACTGGCCGGAAATGTGTTTATTAAGATTGAGGTTGTCCATGGTTTCTCCACATGCACTAAGGCAAATCAACCGTAGCGGCCAGTAATATAATCTTCGGTTTGTTTCTTCGCGGGCTTAGTGAACAGATCGTCCGTGTTACTGAACTCAATCAATTCACCCAGGTACATAAACGCCGTGTGATCGGAGCAACGCGCAGCCTGCTGCATGTTGTGGGTCACGATAACCACGGTGTAATCCTGCTTCAGCTCGGTGATCAGTTCTTCAATACGACCGGTTGAAATCGGGTCCAGCGCTGAACACGGCTCATCCAGCAGCAACACTTCCGGGCGAATCGCAATACCGCGCGCAATGCACAGACGCTGCTGCTGACCACCGGAGAGAGAGTACCCGCTCTGGTGCAACTTATCTTTGGTTTCGTTCCATAATGCGGCCTTGGTCAAAGCCCACTGCACGCGCTCGTCCATATCGGCACGGGAGAGCTTTTCAAACAGGCGAACGCCAAAGGCGATGTTGTCATAAATGGACATCGGGAACGGCGTGGGTTTCTGGAACACCATCCCCACTTTCGCGCGCAGCAGGGCGATATCCTGAGCCTGGGTCAGAATGTTTTCGCCGTCGAGGATGATTTCCCCTTCAGCGCGCTGCTCCGGATAGAGCGAATACATTTTGTTAAAGGTACGCAGCAGCGTGGATTTCCCACAGCCGGACGGACCGATAAATGCCGTGACCTGGTTCTTCGCGATATCCAGGTTGATGTTCTTCAGGGCATGGAATTTGCCGTAGTAGAAGTTCAAATCACGAACCTGAATCTTACCCGGGGCAGTATCAACCATACTCATTGACTCATTTCCTCATTCGGCGCCGCGAGCTGCCGCGCCGTAAAAAATTAACCGTGTTTCTTCTTCGCGAAAATGACGCGCGCCAGAATGTTCAGCAACAGTACGCAAAGGGTAATGATCAGCACCCCGGCCCAGGCCAGCTGCTGCCATTCCGCGAAGGGGCTCATCGCAAATTTAAAGATCGTCACCGGCAGGTTGGCGATCGGCTGCATCATGTCCGTGCTCCAGAACTGGTTGGAGAGGGACGTAAACAGCAGCGGTGCCGTTTCACCCGCGATACGCGCCACCGCCAGCAGGATACCGGTCATGATCCCGGAGACCGACGCCTTCAGCGTAATCGCAGAGATCATCTTCCATTTTGGCGTACCCAGCGCGTAAGCCGCTTCACGCAGGCTGTCCGGCACCAGTTTCAGCATGTTCTCGGTGGTTCGAATCACAATCGGCACCTGCAGCAGCGCCAGCGCAATGACGCCCGCCCAGCCGGAGAAGTGTTCCATCTGCGCCACCACCACGGTGTAAACGAACAGACCCACGACGATAGACGGGGCTGACAACAAAATGTCGTTAATGAAACGAATCACTTCCGCCAGCCAGGATTTACGACCGTATTCTGCCAGGTAGATGCCCGCCATGATGCCCAGCGGCGTGCCGAAGACCGTGGCCCAGAGGATCAGCAGTCCGCTGCCCGCCAAAGCATTCGCCAGGCCACCACCCGCCGTGTTCGGCGGCGGCGTCATTTCGGTGAACAGCGAGAGTGACATTCCGTCAATCCCGCGAACGACCGTTGAGAAGAGGATCCAGACCAGCCAGAACAGACCGAATGCCATCGTCGCCATAGAGAGCGTCAGGGCAATGCGGTTTTTCATGCGGCGTCTGGCCTGCATTTTGCGGCGGGATTCCGCCAGTTCAGCAGTTGCTTGCATTTCGAGAGTGGCCATTAGCGTGCTCCCTCATTTTTAGCGAGACGCATAATCATCAGCTTGGAAATCGCCAGAACAATGAAGGTAATTACGAACAGAATCAGACCCAGCTCCATCAGCGCCGCGACGTGCAGACCGGATTCCGCTTCCGCAAATTCATTCGCCAGCGCAGAGGTAATACTGTTACCCGGCATATAGAGCGACGCGCTGTCGAGCTGGTAGGTGTTACCGATGATAAAGGTAACCGCCATGGTTTCACCCAGCGCACGACCTAAGCCCAGCATCACGCCCCCGATCACCCCATTTTTGGTGAACGGAAGAACAATGCGCCAGATCACTTCCCAGGTGGTGCAGCCGATACCGTAGGCCGACTCTTTCATCATCACCGGCGTTTGTTCGAACACATCGCGCATCACCGCCGCAATGTACGGAATAATCATGATGGCGAGGATCACACCCGCCGCCAGAATGCCGATACCGAAAGCCGGGCCAGAGAACAGGGCCCCCACAAACGGAATGGCAGAGAGGACGTTACCCACCGGTTCCTGGAAGTACGTGGCGAACAGCGGCGCAAAGATAAACAGGCCCCACATGCCGTAGACGATACTTGGGATGGCCGCCAGCAGTTCGATGGCGATACCCAATGGGCGACGCAGCCAGCCCGGCGCCAGCTCCGTCAGGAACAGGGCGATACCGAAACTTACCGGAACCGCAATCAGCAGGGCGATGAACGAGGTCACCAGCGTGCCGTAAATCGGCACCAGTGCACCGTAGATATCGTTCGGCGCATCCCACTCTTTACTCCACAGGAAGGAGAAACCGAATTTCTGAATGCTCGGCCAGGAGGAGAAAATCAGAGACACGATAATGCCGCCCAGCAGCAATAGCACAATCAGCGCAGCCAGTTTGACCAGCGCGCTGAAAATCATGTCACCTTTTTTACCCGGAGGGTTAAATGCAGGCTTGGTTGCAGCCATAAATTACTCTTCTGTTAAACGCGTTTACGAAATCGCCGGGTGGCGCTTGCGCTTACCCGGCCTACAGTCGGAACCGTAGGGCGGGTAAGCGCAAGCGCCACCCGCCATTTTCGTCAGAATGCTAAATTAATACAATGCTTTACCGCTGCTGTCTTTTACGTTGGTTTTCCATGCAGCGCGAATCTGCTCAACCACGTTGTCTGGCAGGGTGGCGTAATCCAGAGCGTTAGCCTGTTTGCCGCCGTTTTTGTATGCCCAGTCGAAGAACTTCAGCACTTCAGCGCCCTGTTCAGGTTTCTTCTGCTCTTTGTGCACCAGGATGAAGGTGGTAGAGGTGATTGGCCACGCCCCTTCGCCCTTCTGGTTAGTCAGATCCTGCGCGAAGGATTTGCTCCAGTCAGCGCCTTTGGCGGCATTAGCAAAGTTCTCTTCGGTCGGGCTAACCGGTTTGCCGTCGGCAGACACCAGTTTGGTGTAGGACAGGTTGTTCTGCTTCGCGTACGCATACTCTACGTAGCCGATGGAGCCAGGCAGACGCTGTACGAACGCGGCGATACCGTCATTACCTTTACCGCCCAGACCGGTAGGCCAGTTAACGGTAGAGCCGGAGCCGACTTTAGATTTCCACTCTTCGTTCACTTTCGCCAGGTAGCTGGTGAACACGAAAGAGGTACCAGAACCATCCGCGCGGCGAACCACGGCGATGTTCTGAGAAGGCAGCTTCAGGCCTGGGTTGAGTTTGGCGATCGCTTCGTCATCCCATTTTTTGATTTTGCCCAGGTAGATGTCACCCAGGGTTTTGCCGTCCAGCACCAGCTCACCCGACTTCACGCCCGGCAGGTTGATCGCCAGAACCACGCCACCGATCACGGTAGGGAACTGGAAGAGGCCTTCCTGAGACAGTTTGTCATCAGACAGCGGAGCATCTGATGCGCCGAAATCAACCGTGTTCGCGGTAATTTGTTTTACGCCACCGGAGGAGCCGATACCCTGATAGTTAACCTTGTTACCGGTTTCTTTCTGGTAGGTATCCGCCCATTTGGCATACACCGGCGCAGGGAAGGTTGCACCAGCGCCAGTCAGGCTTGCTTCTGCAAATACAGAGAACGCGCTCAGAGATAAGGTCGCGGCGACAACAGTTGCGACAGTGGTACGCATAACTTTCATAATGTCTCCTGCAAGATTTTCGTAAATCGTTGTTTAGTGGCTACGATGAGCAAAATAGGACAAACAGGTGACAGATAAATGTACGAATTATGACAGTTTTATGACAATGCAGGTGTTAAAAATAAGTCACTGATAATAAATGATATTTATTCAGGATGGCGTCATAGAGTTGTCATACAGAAAGGGATAAGCCTGGTACAAAAGGGGGAAAATGACAACGGCTGTCATAAACAGCCGTCGGGTGATTAATGTTCAATTTCCAGCGTGACCGTCGCGTACGCTTCAAACGTTCCAGGTTTTGGCTGAGCCCCCGTTGCGCTTGCAGGCGCAGCGGAAAAGGTAAGCGAATTGTTTTCGGCGCCGTTATTGTTTTCGCCCCTATCCATGTCCATCCTGCCGCCGTTGACGCTGACCTGACGATCCCACTTGTCGTATACCACAATGCCTACATCATCATTGCCGTTGACTTTCATCATCGTGGCATCGGCGTCAACAGGGTCTCCATGGAAAGTGGAGTAGACAATATTCTCATCCAGCATGCCTGTGCACTGTACCTGAATCGTCTTTTTTACCTTGTGACTCGTCACGGCGGTGCCTTTGGTAGCGGAAAATTCCGGGGCCGGGATTTTGCCAAAATCTATCTCAAGCGTCTGCCCGGGCGCTATCTCGCAGTTTTGCGGCACGACGATATCGCCAGCGATTTTGATCTCTGCCATTTTTTCGGTGCTGGAGGTCGAGGAGGCCGCATCCAGCCCTCCATAAAGATCGGCGACTATCGTACCTGGCACACTCACCCGGCCAATAAACGGCTTGTTAATTAAGAATGATATTTTTATTTGTGAACCGGTATTGAGTGTTGGTTCGCTCCCTTCCTCGCCAGGCGCATAACAATAGGAGCTATGAGACATTACGTTTGGTTCTGCGCTGAAAGGTACCGGTATATATTCTCTGCCAAGCACAAGTATCGACGTGGCGATGCTGAGGTTGTTATTAAGGGTAAAATAGGTATACCCGTTCTTTACCACATCTTCACTTAACGGCGATCGTGCGGTGTAGTAGATTTGGCGAAAGCCCGTAGAGTAGTGCGTAAGACAGTTGCATTGCGCTTTGTAACTCGTAGATGAACTGAGCGTTTCCAGATCCCTGATCTCTGTACCTGCTTTATTTTTATCCGCCGGGATCGACTGCCCGTTCAGATTAAGGTTATAGATATAAGCGCCACCTTCGGAGTGACAAATCCCGTCGCCCGTGGTGTACGCCTTGCATACTGGCGTCATAAATATTATCAACGCGCTTAAAAACAGAGGTGTCCTGAATTTCATCTTATTTCCCTATTGGCATACTGCCGATATTTGTATCAGTTCAACGCCTTCTGGCGGGGTAAAATGGTAGTTAACCGGGCAGGTCACCGTGTTATCTGCACCCCACTTCAGGACAAACGCCCCCTCTTCCGGCATGCCGGACAGATAAAGCTCGCCATTTTCGCCCACAATGCCGGTTACGCTGCCGTGGGGTAAATCAGCCGAGGCCATTGCGCCAAACGGCACCGGTTTGCCACTCTTCTGCCGCACATTGAACAGGACGCGATAGCCCACGTGAGTGACAAACTCCGCCCGTACCACCGCGCCGCGCGTCGGGATAACGCTGAGGATACTGTTGTCGATTTCGACGTTGGCCTTCGCAAAGTAATCGCTGTCGATTTCCACTCTGTTTTCATCGTAGGCATTGAGCTGCGTCTGTACCGTATAGCCGCGCCAGTCCGTCGCCTTACCCGTACCATTCTCCAGCGCCAGGCCGGAAGCTCCCGGGGCTTTAACCAGCGCGACGGTTTCCCCCAGCTCCTGAGAGAAAGTTATGCCATCGCTGTGGGCCAGAATCCCGCCCTTCATTCCATAGTTGAGGCGCTGGTTGTCCTGGGTATAGTCGTAACTGGCGTTTACCGAACCATATGTGCCGTCATAGCCCACCCCTGCGCTGTTGTTGTAATCTTCGTTATCCGCATCGTAAGACTGCTGAACGTTCCATGAGAGGTTGTGCGCATCCAGCGCGTTACCGCTCAGCCCCACCTGGTGCATCCCTTTTCCATGGTTGTTTTGGGTGTACCCATAGTTGACGTAGCTATCATGCAGCCAGCCTGACAACGGTATGGAGAGAGAGAGCATAAAAATCTGTTCGCTGCCCTGGCTGTCGCTGATGTCAGTGTCGGTGCTATTTTGGGCCGAGGTGAGTGAATCGGTGTAGTTCCAGGAGACGTTCCAGGAAATAGAGCGCCAGCTATTGCTGTAGCCCAGCTGCACCAGCCGCTCGACTTCATTCGTCTTCCAGTACTGCTGGCGGCTAAGGGTAAGATAAATATTTCCCATCCCGTCGCCAAAGGTCTGCGTCCATGTTCCCTCCAGACGGCTACGGCGGTTACCTGTCGTCCAGAAGTCGCTCTCGTTATTCTGCCGGGACGCCCATTCGTTCAGGGTGTAGTAGCCCTCTGTGGAGTAGCGGTAGCCCACCAGCCGAAACGTTGTGTTAGTTTCATCAAAACGTTTGGAATAGAGAAAACGGTAAGATTGCCCGCTTTCGTCATCGTTCTCAAACCGCGCGCGGGCATGCGTTACGTCCAGCGAAATGGCGCCCAGCGAACCCATATCTTTCCCCACGCCAAGCGCGGCGGAGGTGTAATCGCTGGTTCCCTGCACGCCCCCGTAGAGGGTAATACCCGCAGGAAAACCGTGTAACACCTGCGCCTGAAAAACGGTCGGCTGAAAATCGTTTTGATCGCGCAGTTCACCCGCGCTGATATCGACATCGGTTTGATCTTCACGCTTCAGGATCGCCAGTGAGGCGTAAGGCTGGGTAAAATGTTGTTCGCTGCCATCCTCTTCTTTGATGGTAACATCCAGATCGCCACCCGAATTGGTAGTGTTTAAATCCTTGAGCGCAAACGCTCCCTGCGGTACGGCAGACTGGTAAATGATGTAACCGTTTTGCCGCACAATCACGGTCGCATTGCTTTTCGCCACGCCGCGAACCACTGGCGCAAACCCCGTCAGGCTCGAAGGCAGCATGTCATCATCCGTGTAGAGACGCATACCACGCAGTTGCGTGCTGTCAAACACGTCGCTTGCGGTCCACGTATCCCCCAGCATGATTTGGCTGCGTAACGCGGCGATATCGCGCTGTAAATAGGTATTGATCGAATGATACGAAGACTCGCCATCGGTCACGTTTAGCGTACTGTAGTTACGTAAACGCCATGCCCCCAGGTTGGCACCGTTGCGCAGGTTCAGATAATAAAAATCGCCGTTAACATCCTCGTTCGAATGCACCGTGCTGGAGCCGGAAAAATCGTAGTTCACCATAAGCGCATTGATGCCCTCATCCCAGCGTGAGGGACTGATATAGCCGCGCGCCGATACATCAATATAGATTTGCGGCAACGTAACGTTAAGCTGGAGTTTATCCGTATCAAACGTCCAGGTTGAGCCGGGAACGAGCGGCGCGGGGTTCAGACAGGCTTTGTCATCTATGTCGTTAAGGGCCTTGATAGCCGCCACTTTTACCCCAAGCTCAGCGAGCACGGTTTTGACGTCTGAGAAGCAAGGATGAAGGTTGCTGGTGGCAGTATCTTCGACAAAGGTTACCTCCCGGCGGTCAACATATTCGCCGTTAACATGAATACTGACCTTATAGTTCCCGGCAGGTAGATTGTTCGCGCGGTTAAACTGGTGGATATCAACGTCCACAGGATGATCGATTTCAAGCAACGCAGGGTTAAACATATCCCTCGCTGCCGTCTCGGCGGATAAACCAAGCACCACCCCGGAAGCAAACGCGATGAAAATACGGGAACACTCCATAAATAAACCATCCTTTGCTTAAAGCGCTGCTTTTAAATCCTGACTAATCGCACCGAAATCATTCACATACCGCCACACCAGCGCATGGCCATTCACGCCTTCCGGTAAGGGTAAACGCAGGGTTTCAAAGGGATGGACGATATTGAGTGGCACATCTTTGCCGTCCACTGTCACATTCATAACGTTGATATTTAGCGGCGTGGGATTTTCAACTACCAACTGCCGATTTTCTCTGTGCCACTTCACCTGCGTGGCGGCGTGCTCCGGGGTGATGTTCAACGAGGCCGGACGCCAGAACAGCTTGATACGCGTCTTAATGGCGATTTCCATCGCGTTCGGCTTATTGCTCGCCGGGGGAATATTTTTGATGTTCAGCCAGAACACCGACTCCCGATCCTGCGGTAAATTGCCCTCGGTTTTCATAATGCGCAGAATTTTTTCCTGCCCAGCCTCCAGACGAGATACCGGTGGAATGACGGTAAACGGTGGTTTTTTCGCGGTTCCTGTATTATTGAAGGGATCAACCCATGTTTGAATAAGATAAGGGATAGCCGCTTCGTTATTTTTGACAGTAATGGTTGTGTCGGATTTATCACTCAAATAAATCACTCGTGTGCCACCAATAACCACACCTGCCGATGCCAGTGTAGAAATACCCGTAAGACAACACGCTATTAATACATTCACTATACGCCCTGGCATAATCCAATGTCCTTATATATAAAGGAGCCTGTTAATAAGTTCTTAACAGGCTCCGAATCCATAATCGCTGATTATTTCAGATATTCAATAGTAAACTGAGAGTCAGCATTCGCAGTACCCGGCGTCACTGTTGCCAGAGTCTGGACGAATTTCGCCTTGAATCCCATATCCGCTTTACCATCAGCAATGGCAACGTATTTAGAATTGTTATACAACGGGATCGCGGTATCATCGCTCAGGTTGAACAGTTTAATCGCCACGCCCGTCGCCGCAATGGCATCGCCGCTGCCAGTGAACTCGCCATCCGTACCGCTTTCGCCGTTCACCGGCGTACCGATTGAGAGATAACCTTTACCGATGGTATCTTTATCTTCCGTCCCGTCAAAGCGTACTGCCGCCTGAGTATAGGTTGCCGGGCAGCCTTCCAGACGGATGTGGAAATCTTTAACAGACGCGGTGGAATCAATACCTGCGAAAGTAGTGGCCGCCACACGACCAATATTAACAGTCTGGTTGCTGGTATCAGTCGTGACTGTACAGGTAGAATCAATCACCTCGCCACGGAAATGAACAGTACCGTCAGCCGCTAATGTCGCACCTGAAAACAGGGCAGAAGATAAAACCAGCGAAGTGGCTATAACGTTTAATTTCATGAAACTCTCCATAATTTATATTATTTGTATGCGTTTCATTTACACATTCAAATAAAACACACCATCCTTTAAAGCGTGGCGATAGTACAATTCATTCCTGCCCTATGACAAACACGTTTTCTCTCATGAAATATCTTTAAAATAAAATAATAAAAACGAAAAATAAAAAACCCCTTACAAATAAGAATAAAAAATAATTAAAAAATGCTATTGATGTCTCTTTTCTATTTTTTTGAGAATTTATCAATATCTTTTCTTTGCCACCGCTAAATAAGATTATTTTTTAAGCAGAAATCGGCGAGACAATCAGATGACGCAATAATGTAAGGAAACATGAAAAAAGAAACAGGCTGCGATAAAAAGAAGTAATTGCTGAGGGGAGGACTATGAGGCTGCCAGAATACTGGCAGCCTCGGGTAGGCTGGAGATTATTCTACGGTAACGGACTTCGCCAGGTTACGCGGCTGGTCAACGTCGGTGCCTTTGATCAGCGCCACGTGATAGGCCAGCAGCTGCAGCGGAACGGTGTAGAAGATCGGCGCAATCACCTCTTCCACATGCGGCATCTCGATGATGTGCATGTTGTCGCTGCTGGCGAAACCGGCATCTTTATCAGCAAAGACGTACAGCACGCCGCCACGGGCGCGGACTTCTTCGATGTTGGACTTCAGTTTTTCCAGCAGTTCGTTGTTCGGTGCCACGACGATAACCGGCATATCCGCGTCAATCAGCGCCAACGGACCGTGTTTCAGCTCGCCTGCCGCATAGGCTTCAGCGTGAATGTAAGAGATCTCTTTCAGCTTCAGCGCGCCTTCCAGCGCAATCGGATACTGATCGCCACGGCCCAGGAACAGGGCGTGATGTTTGTCAGAGAAATCTTCCGCCAGAGCTTCAATGCGTTTGTCCTGAGACAGCATCTGCTCAATACGGCTCGGCAGCGCCTGCAGACCGTGAACGATGTCATGCTCAACAGAGGCATCTTCACCTTTCAGACGCGCCAGTTTCGCCACCAGCATCAGCAGAACCGTCAGCTGAGTGGTAAACGCCTTGGTGGAGGCCACGCCGATTTCGGTACCCGCTTTGGTCATCAGCGCCAGATCGGATTCACGCACCAGCGATGAGCCCGGGACGTTACAGATGGCCAGAGAACCCAGATAACCCAGCTCTTTAGAGAGACGCAGCGCCGCCAGGGTATCTGCCGTTTCACCTGACTGGGAAAGGGTGATCATCAGGCTGTTACGACGTACGGCAGATTTGCGATAGCGGAACTCAGACGCAATTTCCACGTCGCACGGCACGCCCGCCAGAGATTCAAACCAGTAGCGAGAGACCATACCGGAGTTGTAGGAGGTACCGCAGGCTACGATCTGAATATGCTCAACCTTGCTGAGCAGTTCGTTCGCGTTTGCGCCCAGCTCGCTCAGATCCACTTCACCATGGCTGATGCGCCCGGTCAGGGTGTTTTTGATGGCGTTTGGCTGCTCGTAGATCTCTTTCTGCATGTAGTGACGGTAAGCGCCTTTGTCGCCCGCGTCGTACTGCAGATTCGATTCGATCTCCTGACGTTTCACCTGCTCGCCTTTGGTATCGAACACGGTCACGCTACGGCGAGTCACTTCGGCGATATCCCCCTCTTCGAGGAAGATAAAGCGACGGGTGACCGGCAGAAGTGCCAGCTGATCGGAAGCGATAAAGTTTTCACCCATGCCCAGACCGATAACCATCGGGCTACCGGAACGCGCGGCCAGCAGCGTGGACGGGTCGCGGGAATCCATGATCACCGTACCGTACGCACCGCGCAGCTGAGGAATAGCACGCAGCACCGCATCACGCAGCGTACCGCCCTGCTCAAGTTCCCAGTGCACCAGGTGAGCAATCACTTCGGTGTCAGTTTCAGAGACGAAGGTGTAGCCGCGCGCTTTCAGTGCTTCACGCAGCGGTTCGTGGTTTTCGATAATGCCATTGTGCACGACCACGATGTGTTCAGACACATGCGGGTGCGCGTTGCCTTCAGACGGTTCACCGTGCGTCGCCCAGCGGGTGTGCGCAATACCGGTTCCCCCGTGCAGCGGATGTTCTTCCGCGGCCTGGGCCAGCATCTGCACTTTACCGAGACGGCGCAGACGGGTCATATGACCTTCTGCATCGACAACAGCCAGACCGGCAGAGTCGTAACCACGGTATTCCAGACGACGTAAACCTTCGAGAAGGATTTCAGCAATATCACGCTGCGCAACTGCGCCAACAATTCCACACATAATTTTAGATTCCGAATTTAGGCATAATGCCTGCGTTGTCGCTGACCTGTATTTGCCCTTTCCGGGCGCCCCGAGCCTTGTAGAGAGTGGGGTTATTTTTATGGGTACTGCTTGTGGGGGGAGATATATATTTATCTCCTCACCCGGGTTTGCCTGATGACGGCTACGCCTTATCAGGCTTACTCAATCGTAGGGCGGGTAAGCGTAGCGCCACCCGCCTTGTTGTTACTTCTTCTTCACAGGACGTTTCCAGCCCTGCTTGTGCACCTGCGGCACACGGCTTAATACCAGTTCGTTATCGGCGATATCGCGCGTAACGGTTGTCCCGGCGGCAATCGTTACGCCGTTACCCACGGTAACAGGCGCCACCAGCTGGGTGTCGGAACCGACAAACACATCATCACCGATGATGGTTTTAAACTTATTGGCGCCGTCATAGTTACAGGTGATTGTGCCTGCGCCAATGTTGACGTTGTCACCAATTTCCGCGTCGCCCAGATAGGTTAAATGACCGGCTTTAGAGCCTTTACCCAGACGCGCTTTTTTCATCTCAACGAAGTTGCCCACGTGAGCGCCTTCCAGCAGCTCAGCGCCCGGGCGCAAACGCGCAAACGGGCCGATGGTACAGGCCACATCCAGACGGGCATTTTCCACCACGCTGTACGGGCTGATTTCACAGTCGTCACCAATGACGCTGTTTTTGATCACGCAGCCAGCGCCAATTTTGACGCGGTTGCCCAGCGTAACGTTACCCTCGAGGATGACGTTAGTATCGATTTCAACGTCGCGCCCGTGAGATAACGTGCCACGCAGATCGAAACGCGCCGGATCGCGCAGCATCACGCCAGCCAGAAGGAGTTTCTCGGCCTGTTCGGACTGATAAACGCGCTCAAGACGGGAGAGTTGAAGGCGGTTGTTCACCCCTTCGGTTTCGCTGATGCGCGCCGGATGGACCGCCGCAATCTCGCGCCCTTCCTGGTATGCCATCGCAATGATGTCGGTGATGTAGTATTCACCCTGCGCGTTATTGTTGTCGAGCTTCGACAGCCAGCGCTTCATATCCGCGCCATTGGCAATCAGGATACCGGTGTTGATCTCCTGAATCTGACGCTGCGCCTCGCTGGCATCTTTATGCTCAACAATACCCGTAACGTTGCCGTTTTCACGGGTGATACGGCCATAACCGGTTGGATCGTCCAGCACGACGGTTAATAAACCGATGCCGCCCTGCGGTTTGGCTTCACGCAGGCGAGTCAGCGTTTCAACGGAGATCAGCGGGACATCGCCGTAGAGCATCAAAATGTCTTCGTCATCCGCAAAGAAGGGCGCTGCCTGCTGCATGGCATGGCCTGTACCCAACTGTTCAGCCTGAAGCACCCAGTTGAGCTTGTCGTCGCTCAGCGTCTTTTTAAGCAGATCGCCGCCGTGGCCGTAGACCAGGTGGACCTGACTGGCGCCCAATTCATTCGCTGCATCAATGACGTGCTGCACCATTGGCTTTCCTGCAAGCGTGTGAAGCACTTTAGGCAGGTCGGAATACATGCGGGTCCCTTTGCCTGCGGCAAGGATCACCACGCTCATCGCACTGTTTGACATACGCATCCTGACGGTAGTTTGAGTGAGAAGTAAAAACGTTTGATGCTTAAAATTCTACATCTTTTTCATCATGAATTAAGGCCGAAAAAAAAAGCCAGCCTGGTATCCAGACTGGCTTTTGTGCTTTTCAAGCCGGTGTTACATCGCTTTTTTGGTCAACTCGATAACGCGCAGTTTCGCGATCGCTTTGGCCAGCTCCGCAGACGCCTGAGCGTAATCCACGTCGCCATGAGAGCTGCTAATGTGCTCTTCAGCCTTACGCTTCGACTCCAGGGCTCGCGCTTCGTCGAGATCCTGGCCACGAATAGCGGTATCGGCCAGAACGGTCACACTGCCAGGCTGCACTTCAAGAATGCCGCCGGACAGATAGATAAACTCTTCGTGACCGAACTGTTTAACGATGCGGATCATACCAGGCTTAATGGCGGTGAGCAGCGGTGCGTGACCCGGGAAGATACCCAGCTCACCTTCACTACCCGTTACCTGGATTTTCTCGACCAGACCAGAGAACATTTGTTGCTCTGCGCTGACGACGTCCAGGTGGTAAGTCATTGCCATATCACCCTCCGATTAAGGCGTTAAAGTTTTTTGGCTTTTTCCACAGCTTCTTCGATGGAACCAACCATGTAGAACGCCTGCTCTGGCAGGTGATCGTATTCGCCTTCCATGATGCCTTTAAAGCCACGGATGGTGTCTTTCAGGGAAACGTATTTACCCGGAGAACCGGTGAATACTTCCGCAACGAAGAACGGCTGGGACAGGAAGCGCTGGATCTTACGCGCACGTGCTACCACCAGTTTGTCTTCTTCAGACAGTTCATCCATACCCAGGATGGCGATGATGTCTTTCAGTTCCTGGTAACGCTGCAGCAGGGACTGTACGCCACGCGCGGTGTCGTAGTGTTCCTGACCAACAACCAGTGGATCCAGCTGACGGCTGGTGGAGTCCAGCGGGTCAACGGCTGGGTAGATACCCAGAGACGCGATCTGACGGCTCAGTACCACGGTTGCATCTAAGTGCGCAAAGGTGGTGGCTGGAGATGGGTCAGTCAAGTCATCCGCAGGTACGTATACCGCCTGAACGGAGGTGATAGAACCGGTTTTGGTAGAGGTGATACGTTCCTGAAGAACACCCATCTCTTCCGCCAGCGTTGGTTGATAACCTACCGCTGAAGGCATACGACCCAGCAGTGCAGATACTTCAGTACCGGCCAGGGTGTAACGATAGATGTTATCAACGAACAGCAGAACGTCACGGCCTTCGTCACGGAACTTCTCAGCCATCGTCAGGCCGGTCAGCGCAACGCGCAGACGGTTTCCAGGTGGCTCGTTCATCTGGCCGTAAACCAGGGATACTTTGTCCAGAACGTTGGAGTCAGTCATTTCGTGGTAGAAGTCGTTACCCTCACGAGTACGTTCACCTACGCCCGCAAATACGGAGTAACCGGAGTGCTCGATCGCGATGTTACGGATCAGCTCCATCATGTTTACGGTTTTACCTACACCCGCACCACCGAACAGACCAACTTTACCGCCCTTCGCAAACGGACACATCAGGTCGATAACTTTGATACCGGTTTCCAGCAGTTCCTGAGAGCTGGACAGCTCTTCGTAGGAAGGTGCCGCGCGGTGGATAGCCCAACGCTCTTCTTCACCGATGTCGCCTTTCATGTCGATTGGCTGACCCAATACGTTCATGATACGACCCAGTGTTGCTTTACCTACCGGGACTTCGATCGGGTGCTCAAGGTCTTTGACTTCCAGACCACGACGCAGACCGTCGGAAGAACCCATCGCGATGGTACGCACGATACCGCCGCCGAGCTGCTGCTGAACTTCCAGCACCAGGCTCTCGTTACCATTCTGTACCTCAAGCGCGTCGTACACGCGTGGTACGGCGTCCTGAGGGAACTCGACGTCCACCACGGCGCCGATTACCTGGACAATCTTTCCAGTAGCCATCTTGAATCCTCTACGTAATTCGTAAACCTGGTTAAACCGCGGCGGCCCCCGAGACGATCTCGGTGAGTTCCTGAGTAATGCTGGCCTGACGAGCTTTGTTGTAAACCAACTGCAGCTCTTTAATCAGGCTGCCGCCATTATCGGTCGCGGCTTTCATCGCCACCATTCGTGCGGCCTGCTCGCTGGCCAGGTTTTCTACAACGCCCTGATAAACCTGAGATTCAACGTAACGACGCAGCAGGGTATCCAGCAGCGGTTTCGGATCGGGTTCATACAGGTAATCCCAGGCTTTTTGCTTCAGCTCGTCATCTTCTGATGCCGGTAACGGCAGCATCTGAGTGAGCGTTGGAACCTGAGACATGGTGTTAATGAATTTGTTGCTGACAACGTACAGTCTGTCCAGACGGCCTTCATCATAGGCCTGCAACATCACTTTAACCGGGCCGATCAGTTCGGACAGGGACGGGTTATCACCCATACCGGTCACCTGAGCGACAATGTTGCCACCAACGGAGTTAAAGAAAGAGACGCCTTTAGAGCCGATCATTGCGATATCGCACTGAACGCCTTTTTCAGACCATGCTTTCATATCCGCCAGCAGTTTTTTGAACAGGTTAATGTTCAACCCGCCACACAGACCACGGTCGGTCGACACCACCAGGTAGCCCACGCGCTTAACGTCGCGTTCTTCCAGGTAAGGGTGCTTATATTCCAGATTACCGTTTGCAAGGTGACCAATCACTTTGCGCATGGTTTCTGCATAAGGACGGCTGGCCGCCATGCGATCCTGCGATTTACGCATTTTGGAAGCGGCGACCATCTCCATCGCTTTAGTGATCTTTTGCGTGTTCTGGACGCTTGCGATCTTACTACGTATCTCTTTTGCGCCGGCCATGAGCTTCTCCTCAATGCCAGGCGGCTTGTCCTGAGACAAGCCGCCGGACGATTACCAGGATTGGGTTGCTTTGAAGGAATCGAGGATAGCTTTCAGCTTGCCTTCGATTTCGTCGTTATAGCCACCGGTCTGGTTGATCTCTTGCATCAGCGGAGCGTGATCACGGTCGACGTAAGCCAGCAGAGCGGCTTCGAAGCTACCGATTTTCGCCAGTTCCACATCTTCGAGGTAACCGCGTTCAGCCGCGAACAGTACCAGGCCCTGCTGAGCAACAGACATTGGTGCGTACTGTTTCTGCTTCAGCAGCTCGGTCACTTTCTGACCGTGGCTCAGCTGTTTACGGGTTGCTTCGTCCAGATCGGATGCGAACTGAGAGAACGCAGCCAGTTCGCGATACTGTGCCAGCGCGGTACGGATACCACCGGACAGTTTCTTGATGATCTTGGTCTGAGCAGCACCACCCACACGGGATACGGAGATACCCGGGTTAACCGCCGGACGAATACCGGAGTTAAACAGGTTGGTTTCCAGGAAGATCTGACCATCGGTAATGGAGATTACGTTGGTCGGAACGAACGCAGAAACGTCACCCGCCTGGGTTTCAATGATCGGCAGCGCGGTCAGAGAGCCCGTTTTACCCTTCACTTCACCTTTGGTGAAGTTCTCGACGTATTCCGCGTTAACGCGGGAAGCACGCTCCAGCAGACGAGAGTGGAGGTAGAATACGTCGCCAGGGAACGCTTCACGTCCAGGTGGACGACGGAGCAGCAGGGAAACCTGACGATAAGCAACAGCCTGTTTAGACAGGTCATCGTATACGATCAGCGCATCTTCACCGCGGTCACGGAAGTATTCGCCCATTGCGCAACCGGCGTATGGTGCCAGGTATTGCAGTGCAGCAGATTCAGAAGCGGTCGCCACAACAACAATGGTGTTAGACAGCGCGCCGTGCTCTTCCAGTTTACGAACCACGTTAGAAATGGTGGACGCTTTCTGGCCGATAGCCACGTACACACATTTGATGCCGGAGTCACGCTGGTTGATGATGGCGTCGATTGCCATCGCGGTTTTACCGGTCTGACGGTCACCGATGATCAGTTCACGCTGACCACGACCGATTGGGATCATGGCGTCAACGGACTTATAACCTGTCTGAACAGGCTGATCTACGGACTGACGGTCGATAACGCCTGGTGCGATAACTTCGATTGGGGAGAAGCCATCGTGCTCAACCGGACCTTTACCGTCGATTGGCGCACCCAGGGTGTTAACAACGCGACCCAGCAGGCCACGGCCAACCGGTACTTCCAGAATACGGCCAGTACACTTAACCTTCATGCCTTCGGCGAGGTCAGCATATGGACCCATCACAACTGCACCAACGGAGTCGCGCTCCAGGTTCAGTGCGATAGCGTAACGGTTACCCGGCAGGGAAATCATCTCACCCTGCATACAATCGGCCAGGCCGTGGATGCGGATAACACCGTCACTTACAGAAACAATAGTACCTTCGTTGTGAGCTTCACTCACAACATTGAACTGAGCAATGCGCTGCTTGATCAGTTCGCTGATTTCGGTGGAATTCAGTTGCATGCTCCAGTCCCCTTAAGACTGCAAGACGTCTGCAAGGCGCTCAAGACGACCGCGTACGCTGCCATCAATGACCATATCACCCGAGCGGATGATTACGCCTGCCATTACAGACTTATCGATTTTGCAATTCAGCTTAACTTTGCGTGACAGACGTTTTTCCATCGCGGCGGTAATTTTCGCAAGCTGTTCGTCACTCAGTTCAGTCGCAGAAGTCACTTCGACTTCAGCGGTAGCTTCACTAAGGGCACGTAAGTGCTCAAACTGCTCGAGAACATCCGGGAGCACACGGAGACGACCATTTTCTGCCATCACCTTAATCAGGTTCTGGCCGTTGGCATCCAGTTGCTCTCCGCACACGGCGATAAACGACGCGGCGAGGGTTTCAGGTGCTAACGCACCGGAAAGCAACTCGGCCATTTGTTCGTTTTTCGTCACCTCAGCGGCAAACGCCAGCATATTCTGCCAGCGATCGACATTTTGGTGTTCGATAGCAAAGTCAAAAGCTGCTTTGGCGTAGGGGCGAGCTACCGTAACAAATTCAGACATCAGCCCCTCCCTCCTTACAGTTCAGCGACAAGTTTGTCCACGATGTCGCTGTTAGCAGCTTCATCCACGGAACGTTCGATGATCTTCTCGGCGCCAGCAACAGCCAGAATCGCAACCTGCTTACGCAGTTCTTCACGAGCACGTTTACGCTCAGCTTCAATTTCAGCCTGAGCCTGTGACACGATCTTAGTACGTTCCTGTTCTGCTTCAGCTTTCGCTTCGTCCAGGATCTGCGAACGGCGTTTGTTAGCCTGTTCGATGATAACCTGAGCTTCCGCTTTCGCTTTTTTCAGCTGGTCTGTCGCGTTGGCCTGTGCAAGGTCCAAATCTTTCTTAGCGCGTTCTGCAGAAGCCAGACCGTCAGCAATTTCTTTCTGACGTTTTTCGATGGCTGCCATTAAAGGCGGCCATACATACTTCATGCAGAACCAGACAAAGAGAATAAACGCGATGGCCTGGCCGAGGATTGTTGCGTTCATGTTCACAGCACAATACCTCTTTAATATCTGTGGCTTAGGGTTTTAAAACTACTACTACGCGACAGCAAACATCACGTACAGACCCAGACCTACAGCGATCATTGGGATAGCATCCACCAGACCCATAACGATAAAGAACTGAGTACGCAGCAGAGGAATCAGATCAGGTTGACGCGCAGCGCCTTCCAGGAATTTGCCCCCGAGGATGCCGATACCGATCGCAGCACCGATAGCCGCCAGACCCATCATCACAGCGGCAGCCATGTACAGCAGATCCATATTCAGGTTTTCCATGACAGTCTCCAGTTTGTTTCAATTAAAACGTAGTAGTGTTGGTAAAAAATCAGTGCTCTTCAGACGCCATCGACAGATAGACGATCGTCAGAACCATGAAGATAAAGGCTTGCAGCGTAATGATCAGGATGTGGAAAATGGCCCACGGCACATTCAGAACCCACTGTGACCACCACGGCAGAAGACCCGCGATCAGAATGAAAATCAGCTCACCCGCATACATGTTGCCGAACAGTCGCAGACCCAGTGAAACAGGTTTGGACAGCAGGCTAACGCCTTCCAGGATCAGGTTGACCGGAATAAACGCCCAGTGGTTGAACGGCTGCAAGGTAAGCTCTTTCACAAAGCCGCTTACGCCTTTCATTTTGATGCTGTAGAAAAGAATCAGGATAAACACGCCCAGCGCCATCGACAGGGTGATGTTCACGTCCGCAGACGGAACCACGCGCAGTGCTGGCAGGCCGAAGATGTGCTCGCCAATAAACGGCAGCAGATCGATTGGCAGCAGGTCCATCAGGTTCATCAGGAAGACCCAAACGAACACGGTCAGCGCCAGCGGAGCAATCAGCTTGCTCTTGCCATGGTACATGTCTTTGACGCTGCCATGGACGAAGCCGATGATCATTTCGATGAAGGTCTGGAATTTCCCTGGTACACCGCTGGTCGCTCGTTTAGCAACACCGCGGAACATGGCCAGGAACAGAAGACCCAAAACCACCGAGAAGAACATGGAGTCGATGTTGATCGTCCAGAAGGTGGCCGGGGGGTTATGTGGATCCACCAGCGAGAATGTACGCAGGTCCAGCTGAAGGTTATTCAGATGGTGACCTATGTAATCCTGCGGCGTCATATTTTCTGAAGCCATGATGCCTTTTACCCTTTGTTATTGATTACAGCTGGAGCCAGAACTTGTACCACCAGCACCAAAACCCACGTTGCTATCAGCGGCATGAAGACCACTTTCAAAACCGCCAGCGCCATCACCAGTAGAGCAAAGGTCAGCAACACCTTACACACTTCGCCGAGGGCGAAGGACCAGGCCACGCGGCCTTTGGCAGGTGTATGCGCCTGATGACGCCAGGCAAAAATCATAAACAACACGTTTGGCAGCACAACCGCCAAACCCCCGCACACGGCGGAGATGCCCCAGAAGGGGTCTTTGAGGCTAAACAGCAGTCCACTTGCTATCACAGCCAGAAACTGAATGAACAGAAGCTTACGAGCAACGTTTCTACTCAAGAGCGACACAGACATCACGTTTTTACTCCTGCTCCCTTCGAGGTATGCCGCGTGTCGTATAAAACGTCCTTTAAGGCTCAGAGTCAAGCATCAAAAAGCGGTCAAATTATACGGTGCGCACCCGTGATTTCAAACATTAAGTAGCGAAAAGGTGAATAAATGTTTAAATATTTTTCCCCACCGCTATTTTTTAACTTTCGCTGAAAGCGTCAACCTTCGACCAAAACTGCAAACAGCGCGAAAACGTTGTCGATAAAGCGTGCACGAGATCACAAAACACACATTTGCGATAAGGTTGTATTTATCAAAGGCGCAAATCGCAGAAATTTATCTTTATGAAATTAAACGCAAAATGTCGCAACTATTTTCAAAACAGCCCAGTACACAATAAAAACCTTTTATTGACATTCTTAATAAATAATTAACATTGCGTTCTGGTTACTGCCTTCCACTTTTAGCAGACTTATATTTTCAAAGATGACTATCTTCTCGGTGAATAACGATTGCTTCGTTAACCGGAAGAAAAACCTTAGTGAAGCAGAGGTTAAAAGCTCCTCGGTAAATCCCCGGTAGTTGTGCTGTTTTTTAACATGATAAGAACAGCACGAATTCCACATTTTTTATTAATTTTTTAAAAATTGTTTGGCTTAATTATCACCAGGTGTCGTTCGCCTTCGAGCTGAGGAATCTGTAATTTCTCAATAGACTCGACAGCAAAACCGTCCGGAAGCTGTTCAATCTCATCGCCTGGCAACTGCCCTTTCAGTGCATAAAAGCGGCCATTCTCTGCAGGTAAGTGCTTGCACCAGCTCACCATATCGTTGAGCGACGCAAATGCGCGGCTGATAACCCCGTCAAACGGCGGCTCTGCCGGGAACTCCTCTACCCTGCTCTGCACGGGCGTGATGTTTTCAAGCTTCAGCTCATGCTGTACCTGGCGTAAAAAGCGCACGCGTTTGCCAAGGCTGTCCAGCAGCGTGAAATGGCTCTCAGGGCGAACAATCGACAGCGGAATACCCGGCAGACCAGGGCCCGTCCCCACGTCGATAAAGCGTTCACCTTTCAGCCAGGGAGCAACCACGATGCTGTCGAGAATGTGGCGAACGAGCATCTCGTTGGGGTCGCGAACAGACGTCAGGTTGTACGCTTTGTTCCATTTGTTCAGCATATCGACATAGGCCACCAGCTGATTTTTCTGGTGATCGGTGAGCGAAATACCTGCCTGATCCAGCAGACGAGAGAGTTTGTTGAGCACGGTGAATACCTGTTGAGAGTTTTTTTGCCCGGTGGCGCTGCCGCTTACCGGGCCTACGAATAAGTAGGGCGGGTCAGCGAAGCGCCACCCGCCAAAAGCAATGTCAATTACGCGCTACGGCGCAACATGCCCTGCTTTTTCAGCCACACCAGCAGGATCGAAATCGCCGCCGGGGTCACGCCCGAGATGCGGGATGCCTGACCGATCGACACCGGTTTGTGGTCGTTCAGCTTGGCGATCACTTCGTTGGAAAGGCCCGTCACCTGGCGGTAGTCCAGCATTTCCGGCAGCAGCGTGTTTTCGTTACGCTGCTGTTTTTCGATCTCATCCTGCTGACGGGCGATGTAACCTTCGTACTTCACTTGGATCTCGACCTGCTCTGCCGCTTCAGCGTCTTCCAGGCCCGGCGCGAACGCGGTCAGTTTGACCAGGTTCTCGTAGGTGACTTCTGGACGGCGCAGCAGATCTTCACCGCTGGCTTCGCGTGACAGCGGCGCGGTTAAGTGAGCGTTCACTTCAGCAGCGGTTTCCGCCTGCGGATTCACCCATGTGGTTTTCAGACGCTGACGTTCCTGCTCAATGCGCTCCAGCTTCTCGTTGAAGCGCGCCCAGCGCTCGTCATCGACCAGACCCAGCTCGCGGCCCATTTCGGTCAGACGCAGGTCGGCGTTATCTTCACGCAGCATCAGGCGATATTCCGCGCGAGAGGTAAACATACGGTACGGTTCTTTGGTACCCAGCGTGCAGAGATCGTCAACCAGCACGCCCAGATAAGCCTGAGAACGCGCCGGAGCCCAGCCCTCTTTCTCAGCAGAGAAGCGCGCGGCGTTCAGACCGGCAAGCAGGCCCTGTGCAGCCGCTTCTTCGTAGCCGGTGGTGCCGTTAATCTGACCCGCGAAGAACAGACCGTGGATGAATTTGCTCTCCAGGGTCGGCTTCAGGTCACGCGGATCGAAGAAATCGTACTCAATAGCGTAGCCAGGGCGAACGATTTTTGCGTTCTCCATACCCTGCATTGAGCGAACAATTTGCATCTGTACGTCGAACGGCAGGCTGGTGGAGATGCCGTTCGGGTAAATTTCGTTTGAGGTCAACCCTTCCGGCTCCAGGAAGATCTGGTGCTGGTTGCGATCGGCAAAGCGCATCACTTTGTCTTCGATCGACGGGCAGTAGCGTGGACCGATCCCTTCGATCACGCCGGCGTACATCGGGCTGCGATCGAGGTTATTGCGGATCACATCATGGGTTTTCTCGTTGGTGTGCGTGATGTAGCACGGCACCTGCTGCGGATGCTGTGCCGCATTGCCCATAAACGAGAAGACCGGCATTGGGTTATCACCGTGCTGTTGCGCCAGCACGCTGAAATCAATGGTGCGCGCATCAATACGCGGCGGCGTGCCGGTTTTCAGGCGGCTGACGCGCAGCGGCAGCTCGCGCAGACGGCGAGACAATGGGATAGACGGCGGATCGCCAGCACGGCCGCCGCTGTAGTTATCCAGACCAATATGAATTTTACCGTCAAGGAAGGTACCCACGGTCAACACCACGGCTTTGGCGCGGAATTTGAGGCCCATTTGGGTCACGGCGCCCACGACGCGATCGTTCTCAACGATAAGATCTTCAACCGCCTGCTGGAAGATCATCAGGTTCGGCTGATTCTCCAGCGCGGTACGTACCGCCTGGCGATAAAGTACGCGGTCTGCCTGAGCACGGGTCGCACGCACAGCGGGGCCTTTACTGGCGTTTAGTATCCTAAACTGAATGCCTGCGTGATCGATCGCCTTCGCCATCAGGCCGCCAAGTGCATCCACTTCTTTTACCAGGTGTCCTTTCCCAATGCCGCCAATCGCCGGATTACAGGACATTTGTCCCAGCGTGTCGATATTGTGTGTCAAAAGCAGGGTCTGCTGACCCATTCGCGCTGCGGCCATTGCGGCCTCAGTGCCTGCGTGACCCCCGCCAATGATGATGACGTCAAAAGGATCCTGATAAAACATGGTGGTCTGCCTCGCGTAAAGCGGTAAGAAAATGGATTGAAGCCCGGGCCGTGGATTCTACTCAACTTTAGTCTTTCGAGAAAGCATTGGGATCCTGGGCTATTAAAAAGAAGATCTTTTTATTTAGAGATCTGTTCTATTGTGATCTCTTATTAGGATCGCGAACCCGTGTGGATAAGTCCGATCTCATAAAGAAGATCATGCAGTTAGAAAGGATCGTTTGCTGTGAATGATCGGTGATCCTGGACCGTATAAGCTGGGATCAGATCGCGACTTTATACACAGGCCAAAAACGGCGCTACGGTTGTTCTTTGGATAACTACGGGTTAATACGAGCTTTTAACCAGAGTTATCCACATCTGTTCGCGCGATCTTTAATCGTTTTTGAGTAAATTTTTCCATTCCGCGAGCCAGATCTCGGCTGGATCCTCCGGAATGTCATGATCGAGGATGTTGATCTTGAGTGTTTCGCCCAGCTGTTTTGCTCCGCAGGAGGTCACAGCGGCTTCGACTTTCTCTATTGCCCCGCAAAAGGTGTCATATTCACGACTGCCGATCCCCACTGCGCCAAAACGGACGTTTGACAGGTCGGGCTGCTGTTCCAGCAGTTCGTCATATAAAGGTTGCAGGTTGTCCGGCAGATCGCCCGCGCCGTGCGTGGAGGTGATCAGCAGCCAGACCCCGTCAGTCGGGAGATCTTCCAGCAACGGGCCGTGCAGGGTTTCCGTAGAAAAGCCCGCCTCTTCCAGCTTTTCAGCCAGATGTTCCGCTACGTATTCCGCACCGCCAAGGGTACTGCCGCTGATAAGGGTGATGTCCGCCATTGATCGCTCGCTCAGATAAAGAGACGGCCATTGTACGCTGTGAACGAGCTGGGATCTACCTGTGGAAAATGTGGGAATGGATTTGCCCGATCACGGGCGGATGGTACGCATGATCGGGTTTTGCAGGGAGATCAGTGTCTCGGTGGACTGAATTTCATCGATTGTTTGGATCTTGTTGATAAGTACCTGCTGGAGGGCGTCGATGGATCGGCACATGACCTTAATAAAGATGCTGTAGTGCCCGGTGGTGTAGTACGCCTCGGTGACTTCATCCAGCGCGTTCAGTTTCGCCAGGGCGGAAGGGTAGTCTTTGGCGCTTTTAAGAATGATGCCGATGAAGCAGCAGACGTCGTAACCCAGCTGCTTCGGGCTGACGTCAATGCGCGCGCCGGTAATGATCCCCGCCTGCTTCATCTTCTCTACGCGAACGTGAATGGTTCCCGGGCTGACGCCAAACTGCTTCGCCAGTTCGGCGTAGGCGGTACGGGCATTGGCCATTAACGCCTCCAGAATGCCGCGGTCGAGATTGTCGATCTGATAATTTTCCATAGCTTTTTCTTATGAAGATTAATGAATCACTCTATTCTAGCGCCTTATTTTATCGAATCAAAAGTGAAGGCGGCTTTTTGTTGATGGGTTATTGAATAAGGTGCCATTTCTATTGCTTAATCAATATCAACAGGACGCAGGAGTATAAATAATGAAAACCGCTTACATCGCAAAACAACGCCAGATCAGTTTCGTAAAATCCCATTTTTCCCGCCAGCTGGAAGAGAAGCTTGGGCTGATTGAAGTCCAGGCCCCGATCCTCAGCCGCGTGGGTGACGGGACGCAGGATAACCTCTCTGGATGCGAAAAAGCGGTACAGGTAAAAGTGAAAACGCTGCCAGACGCCCAGTTCGAAGTGGTTCATTCACTGGCGAAGTGGAAGCGTCAGACCCTGGGACAACATGACTTCAGCGCGGGCGAAGGGCTCTACACGCACATGAAAGCCCTTCGCCCGGATGAAGACCGCCTGTCTCCCATTCATTCCGTTTACGTTGACCAGTGGGACTGGGAGCGCGTGATGGGCGATGGTGAGCGCCACGTTGGCACGCTGAAGTCTACCGTTGAGGCGATCTACGCCGGGATCAAAGCGACCGAAGCGGCCGTAAGCAAAGCGTTTGGTCTGCCGCCGTTCCTGCCGGAAACGATCCACTTTGTACACAGCCAGGAATTGCTGACCCGTTTCCCGGATCTGGATGCCAAAGGCCGCGAGCGGGCGATCGCCAAAGAGCTCGGGGCGGTATTCCTGATTGGGATCGGCGGCAAACTGTCTAATGGCAAACGCCACGACGTTCGTGCGCCGGATTATGATGACTGGAGCACCACCGGTGAGGGCGAATTTGCCGGGCTGAACGGCGATATTCTGGTCTGGAACCCGGTGCTGGAAGACGCATTCGAGCTTTCTTCTATGGGGATCCGCGTGGATGCTGAGGCGCTGAAGCGCCAGCTGGCGGTGACCGGAGATGAAGATCGTCTCAAACTGGAGTGGCACCAGGCGCTGCTGCGTGGGGAAATGCCGCAGACGATTGGCGGCGGTATCGGCCAGTCCCGTCTGACCATGCTGCTGCTTCAGCTGCCCCATATTGGTCAGGTGCAGTGTGGCGTCTGGCCGCAGCAGGTGCGTGAAAGCGTCGGTTCTCTTCTGTAATTAACGCTGCCAGCGTCTGAGCAGGCGGCTACGCAACCCGGTATCAAAGCGCCAGATATGATCGAAGATGCGCATGATGCCGGGTTTTCCATGGGCGGACATCGCCACCGCATGAAAACGGTGCTGATGCACACGCTGTAATTCCTTCACTTTATTGACCACGTCATCCGGCAGCCGCTGGGCAATAAAATCGGATATCACTACCGCGTCAGCGTCATACCAGTCGCCGCCCTGCATCCGCTCTACGATGCTGCGAAAACAGCTGGCCAGATCGGTTCCGCCGCGAAAGCGCTGGCTCAGGAAGCGGATTGCCTGCTCGATCCCCTGCTGGTTCGTCAGCTCATAGCCCACGACTTCGCTGGAGAACAGCATGATGAAGCAGCGGCGGCGATCGGCGAGCGCCACGCGCATCAGCGCCAGACAGAACGCCTTTGCACACTGCTCGTTAAACCCGCCCATGGAGCCGGACGTATCCACGCAGACAATAAATGGCCCGCGCGGCTGCTCGTCAAAATCCTGATGAATGACCGGCCGCTGGCTGACTTTCTCGCGCCAGGCTTCGCCGTGCAGCCGGTAGGTGAGGAGCTGTTTTTCCACCAGCCGACGGTAAAACTCGTACTCCAGCTCGGTCATCCCGAGCGTGCTCAGCTCCGTGGGCAGCAGGCGCAGAATATCATCGCTCTGCTGGAGCCCGTCGACCTGCTCTGGAACGGTGGCCGGCTCACGCACCAGGGTGCGGAAGGTTTCCATCGGGGCGTCTTTCTTTGGAACCGACTTTGCCTCCCTTGAACGTCCCAGCTGTTCTGCAAGCTTCATCAGCTCGGGTTGCTGCGCCAGAAAATCGCCGTACTTGACGATCAGCTGATAGTCCCCGCGCCGGAGCTGGCCGGCGCTCATATCCCAGAGACGCCCTGCCGCGTTCTCATTTTCCACCAGCACCTGCTCAAGCTGGCCGCTTAAGGTCATGCGTTCCTGAACTTCACTGAGCAGCTGTTCGCGCTCTTCGTCCAGCAGCTGCTGGTTTAGCGTCGTGGCCTGCACCACCAGGCTGAGACGCCAGCGCTGTAAGAAGAGGGTGTGCAGTGCGGGAGTGAACGTGGCGTTATCCGTGACCAGCCCTCGGGCCTGGCTGGCAAACGGGGAGTGGACCTTGTCGAGCAACGTCAGGGTTTGCGGAAGCTGGACGATAAACTGCGACGTGGAAAGTCGCTGGCACTGCTGATAGCAGGCCACTTCTTCCGTTAACTCAGGGGGGACTTCGGTCTCTTTAAACCGTTGACGCAGGTTATCCCGCCAGCGCGGAAGATCGTCGGTCATCGCCTTTTTGAGCTTCGGAAATTTTTCAAAGAAGGCCGCCAGCTGCGGTGAAGCCAGAAGGGTGATCACCACTTCTTCGATCAACCCTTCCTCGCTGACGGCCAGCATGACGTTAAGCGTATCCAGGGTTAGCATTGACGCGCCTGTTTGATCTGCGCGCTAACGTCCTGCAGGCTGGCTTCGATGCGGCCTAACCAGTCGCTATGGATAAAGAGGCATTTTTGCTGCTCGCTAAAGCGGGTGTGCTGCTGGTGCCATTCGGTGTCCAGCGCGTCCAGCTGCTGCTTAATCTCTTCAGGGACGCTCTCAGAGGCGGTTCCCGGAAGCGCAAGACGCGAGCCCTGCAGGCTGACGTCGCGGATCACCAGGTGCTGGCTGCTGTCTACTTCCATATTCAGCGGCTGCGCAAAACCGATGCCGTTGAGCTTTCCGCGGATCTCTCCGCCCTTATCCAGCCACTGCGCCAGCGCCTCGCGCTCAATCGTCACGTGCACCACCTGCATGTCATGCAGCTTGAGCGGCTGCTGGAGCAGCAGGGTCAGCGTCGTGCTGGTGAGTTCGGCGGGTAATTCATAGTGCGGTTTGCGGGCGAACATCCCCCCCAGGCGATTCACTTTCAGCGCGGTTTTATCACTTTGCTGCTGCTGAAGCTGGATGCGCCGCTGGGCAATCGCCCCCAGCTGATTGAGCATCGCCTGCTGTCCCCAGGCGTGTCCGGTCATCAAAACGTCGAGCTGCTGCTGCATCAGATTCATGCCTTCCGCGTCGTGCCAGAGGCAGTCTTTCAGCAGGATCAGATCGATGGGCGCAACGGCATCGCGACCGCTGAACAGGGCGCTGGCCTGCAGCAGGCGGATCGCTTTTTTCCAGCGGCGATCGGAGACATAGGGGGCAGAGGGCAGTAAATCAAGCTGCTGGCGCAGCATGAAGATCAGCTCGAAGACGGAATCAGGCAGCTTAATTTTACCGATCTCTTCCTGCCACTGGTAATACTCCTCGTCTGATACCTGCAATGACGCTGCTACCGGGTTCTCGTTCTCATCCTGCTGGCTGACCAGCATGGAACGGAAATTGGACTTATCCTGCACTTTGTCCAGCCACAGGCGGATCAGCATACGGTCATACAGCGCTTCCAGGCTGCTGTCGGCTTCAGGCAGTTCGTTTGAGGCGGCCACCAGCAGGCGCATCGGGATTTTCTCTTCACTGGCGCCGTTGCGGAACCGACGTTCGTTTATCGCCGTGAGCAGGGTGTTCAGAATGGCCGGGCCGGCTTTCCAGATCTCATCAAGGAAGACAATTTCTGCCTCAGGCAGATACCCCGCTGTCAGGCGCTCGTAGCGCCCTTCATCTTTCAGCGCCTGAATGGAAAGGGGGCCAAACACTTCTTCCGGGGTGGAAAAGCGGGTCATCAGGTATTCAAACGCGCGGGCGTTCTTAAAAGCAAACTTAAGCCTGCGGGCAATCAGGCTTTTGGCGATGCCCGGCGGCCCAAGCAGAAACACGCTTTCACCGCTCAATGCTGCCAGTAAACAGAGGCGAATGGCGTGGCTACGCTCGAAAAGGCCTTTCTCCAGCGCGCTGCTGAGGAGGGAAATTCTTTCTGCTAATAAATGTGAGTGAGCCATAATAGTTTTGCATCCTTTCGCCGTCGTGGCGGCCAATTGAAGCGAGTATAGACGTTTCAGTCAGGGCTGGTAATAGACTGAAGTGCGGCGCAATTTTCTTTGCGCTACATTAATGCGGTTGCATTTAGGGGTACGATTTTGCATTGAATCGTGCATACTGTGCGCTTTTTGTGGGCCAAGGGACCAGGAACACATTTGTTATTCAAACGAAAAGACTAGTCTATGAGCACTGATAATAAGCAATCATTACCCGCAATAACGCTTGCGGCGATCGGGGTTGTCTACGGTGATATTGGCACCAGCCCGCTTTATACGCTTCGTGAATGTCTGTCCGGCCAGTTTGGCTTTGGTGTTGAGCGCGATGCCGTATTTGGCTTCCTGTCCCTCATCTTCTGGCTGCTGATCCTGGTGGTTTCTGTTAAATATCTCTCCTTCGTTATGCGCGCTGATAACGCGGGCGAAGGCGGTATCCTGACCCTGATGTCCCTTGCAGGGCGCAACACCTCTGCCAGAATGACCTCCGTGCTGGTGATTATCGGCCTGATTGGCGGCAGCTTCTTCTATGGCGAGGTGGTTATCACGCCCGCGATTTCGGTCCTCTCGGCGATAGAGGGGCTGGAGATCATTGCGCCGCAGCTTGATACGTGGGTGGTCCCGCTGGCGATAATCGTGCTGACGCTGCTGTTTGTGATCCAGAAGCACGGTACCGGGCTGGTGGGTAAACTGTTTGCACCAATTATGCTGGCCTGGTTCCTGATCCTGGCCGCGCTTGGCTTGCGCAGCATTATTGCTAACCCGGAAGTGCTGCATGCGCTGAACCCCTACTGGGCCGTGCATTTCTTCCTCGAATACAAAGTGGTTTCCTTCGTAGCGCTGGGGGCGGTCGTGCTCTCCATCACCGGTGTGGAAGCGCTGTATGCGGACATGGGTCACTTCGGGAAACTGCCTATCCGCGTGGCCTGGTTTATTGTGGTGCTGCCGTCGCTGGTGCTGAACTACTTTGGCCAGGGCGCGCTGTTGCTCAAAAATCCGGAAGCGATAAAGAACCCGTTCTTCCTGCTGGCGCCTGACTGGGCGCTGGTGCCGATGCTGATCCTGGCGACGCTGGCGACCGTCATTGCCTCTCAGGCGGTGATTTCCGGCGTGTTTTCTCTGACGCGCCAGGCCGTGCGTCTGGGGTATCTCTCACCGATGCGCATCATTCATACCTCAGAGATGGAGTCGGGCCAGATCTACATCCCGTTCGTTAACTGGCTGCTCTACTTCGCTGTTGTGATTGTGATTGTCAGCTTCGAGCACTCCAGCAACCTGGCGGCGGCGTACGGTATTGCGGTAACCGGCACCATGGTGCTGACATCGCTTCTCTCCACCACGGTGGCGTACCGTAACTGGCACTGGAATAAATTCCTCGTGGCGATGATTCTGGTGGGCTTCCTGTGTATTGACGTGCCGCTGTTCTCTGCGAACCTCGACAAGATTGTCTCCGGCGGCTGGCTGCCGCTGACGCTGGGGCTGGTGATGTTCATCGTCATGACCACCTGGAAAAGCGAGCGCTTCCGCCTGCTGCGCCGTATGCATGAGCACGGGAATTCTCTGGAGGCGATGATCGCTTCGCTGGAGAAATCCCCGCCGGTCCGCGTGCCCGGCACCGCGGTGTACATGTCTCGCGCCCTGAACGTGATCCCGTTCGCGCTGATGCATAACCTCAAGCACAACAAAGTGCTGCACGAGCGCGTGATCCTGCTGACGCTGCGCACCGAAGATGCGCCTTACGTTCACAACGTACGCCGCGTGCAGATTGAGCAGCTCTCCCCGACCTTCTGGCGCGTGGTGGCAAGCTACGGCTGGCGCGAAACGCCGAACGTGGAAGAGGTGTTCCACCGCTGCGGTCTGGAAGGCTTAAGCTGCCGCATGATGGAGACGTCGTTCTTTATGTCCCACGAGTCGCTGATCATCGGCAAGCGCCCGTGGTACCTGCGCCTGCGCGGTAAGCTGTATCTCATCCTGCAACGTAACGCCCTGCGTGCGCCTGACCAGTTTGAGATCCCGCCTAACCGCGTGATTGAGCTGGGTACGCAGGTCGAGATTTAAGTCCTTTCCAAAATGCCGGGTGGCGCTGCGCTTACCCGGCCTACCAAACCCGTAGGCCCGCGCAAGCGAAGCGCCGCCGGGCAATTTCTCCCATCAATATTTCACTTAGCGAAACGTTTCGACGTCGATCACAAATCTGTTACGTCATGGTGGTTTTCTGAACATTTCTGAGGCTACACTTCATTTAGCGAAACGTTTCGCTAGTGGAGCAAAAAAATGAAGAAAGGCACTGTACTCAACTCAGAAATCTCGTCGGTGATTTCCCGTCTTGGGCATACCGATACGCTGGTGGTTTGCGATGCAGGCTTACCGGTTCCGCGCAGCACAACCCGTATCGATATGGCGTTAACGCAGGGCGTACCTTCGTTTATGCAGGTACTGGACGTGGTGACCGCGGAGATGCAGGTTGAGACGGCCATTCTCGCGGCGGAAATCAAACAACATAATCCGCAGCTCCACGAAATGTTGCTCAGCCATCTTGAGCAGCTGCAACAACACCAGGGAAACACCATCGAAATTCGTTACACAACGCACGAGCAGTTCAAACAACAAACCGCAGACAGTCAGGCGGTGATTCGCAGCGGGGAGTGTTCCCCGTATGCGAATATCATTCTCTGTGCTGGCGTCACCTTCTGAGGCCATCATGGACGCATTACTGCAACTCAAAGGGATCGATAAGTCGTTCCCGGGCGTAAAAGCCCTCTCCGGCGCGGCGCTGAACGTTTATCCCGGGCGTGTAATGGCGCTGGTGGGCGAAAACGGTGCCGGCAAATCCACCATGATGAAAGTGCTGACCGGGATCTATCAACGCGATGCCGGTTCACTCCTCTGGCTGGGTAAAGAAACCACCTTCACTGGCCCGAAATCTTCTCAGGAAGCGGGTATCGGCATTATTCACCAGGAGCTGAACCTGATCCCGCAGCTCACTATTGCGGAGAACATCTTCCTCGGCCGTGAATTCGTTAACCGCTTCGGCAAGATCGACTGGAAAACCATGTATGCCGAAGCCGACAAGCTGCTGGCGAAGCTGAACCTGCGCTTTAAGAGCGACCGCCTGGTCGGCGATCTCTCCATCGGCGATCAGCAGATGGTGGAAATCGCGAAGGTGCTGAGCTTTGAGTCGAAGGTCATCATTATGGATGAACCGACCGACGCCCTGACCGATACCGAAACCGAATCCCTGTTCCGCGTTATCCGCGAGCTGAAATCGCAGGGGCGCGGGATTGTCTATATTTCTCACCGCATGAAAGAGATCTTTGAAATCTGCGATGACGTCACCGTCTTCCGCGACGGGCAGTTTATTGCCGAGCGCGAAGTGGCCACGCTGACCGAAGATACGCTCATCGAAATGATGGTGGGACGTAAGCTGGAAGATCAGTATCCGCATCTGGATAAAGCGCCGGGTGAGATCCGCCTGAAGGTGGACAACCTCTGCGGTCCGGGTGTGAACGACGTCACCTTTACCCTGCGCCAGGGCGAGATCCTGGGCGTGGCGGGCCTGATGGGCGCGGGACGTACCGAGCTGATGAAAGTGTTGTACGGCGCACTGCCGCGCACCAGCGGTTATGTCACCCTCGACGGCCATGAAGTGGTCACCCGCTCCCCGCAGGATGGTCTGGCGAACGGCATCGTCTATATCTCCGAAGACCGCAAACGCGACGGCTTAGTGCTGGGCATGTCGGTAAAAGAGAACATGTCCCTGACTGCGCTGCGCTATTTCAGCCGCAGCGGCGGCAGCCTGAAGCATAAAGACGAGCAGCAGGCGGTCAGCGATTTCATCCGTCTCTTTAACGTTAAAACCCCGTCGATGGAGCAGGCGATTGGCCTGTTGTCCGGCGGGAATCAGCAGAAAGTGGCGATTGCGCGCGGGCTGATGACGCGCCCGAAAGTGTTGATCCTCGACGAGCCAACCCGCGGCGTAGACGTGGGGGCGAAGAAAGAGATCTATCAGCTGATTAACCAGTTCAAGGCCGACGGTCTGAGCATCATTCTGGTCTCTTCCGAGATGCCAGAAGTATTAGGCATGAGCGATCGCATTATCGTCATGCATGAAGGGCATCTCGGCGGTGAATTCACTCGCGAGCAGGCCACCCAGGAAGTTCTGATGGCTGCCGCTGTGGGCAAGCTTAATCGCGTGAATCAGGAGTAAGAAGATGACTACCCAGGCTGTTTCTGGTCGCCGCTATTTCACAAAGGCGTGGCTGATGGAACAAAAATCGCTCATTGCCCTGCTGGTGCTGATCGCGATTGTGTCGACCATGAGCCCGAATTTCTTCACCGTAAATAACCTGTTCAACATTCTGCAGCAGACGTCGGTGAACGCCATTATGGCGGTCGGCATGACGCTGGTGATTTTGACCTCAGGGATCGATCTGTCCGTCGGTTCCCTGCTGGCCCTCACCGGCGCGATCGCCGCTTCGCTGGTCGGGATTGAAGTCAACGCGCTGGTGGCCGTGGCCGCGGCTCTGGCGGCAGGCGCGGCGATTGGTGCCGTCACCGGCGTGATTGTGGCAAAAGGCCGCGTTCAGGCGTTCATCGCGACGCTGGTGATGATGTTGCTGCTGCGCGGTGTGACCATGGTGTATACCAACGGCAGCCCGGTCAATACCGGCTTCACCGATAATGCCGATCTGTTTGGCTGGTTCGGTATCGGTCGCCCGCTGGGTGTCCCGACCCCGGTCTGGATCATGGCTATCGTCTTCCTGGCGGCGTGGTACATGCTGCACCATACCCGTCTGGGTCGTTATATCTATGCGCTGGGTGGTAACGAAGCGGCAACGCGCTTGTCCGGGATTAGCGTTAATAAAGTCAAAGTTATCGTGTACTCCCTGTGCGGTCTGCTGGCGTCACTGGCGGGCATCATCGAAGTGGCGCGCCTCTCTTCCGCGCAGCCGACGGCGGGTACGGGGTATGAGCTGGATGCTATTGCAGCAGTGGTTCTGGGCGGTACGAGTCTGGCGGGCGGTAAAGGTCGCATTGTTGGGACATTGATCGGCGCACTGATTCTCGGTTTCCTGAATAATGGTTTGAATTTGTTAGGTGTTTCCTCCTATTACCAGATGATCGTTAAGGCAGTGGTGATTTTGCTGGCGGTACTGGTAGACAACAAAAAACAGTAACTGACGACACTACAGGACATCTTAGATATGAACATGAAAAAACTGGCTACCCTGGTTTCCGCTGTCGCGCTGAGCGCAACCGTAAGTGCTAACGCCATGGCGAAAGATACCATCGCGCTGGTTGTCTCTACCCTGAACAACCCGTTCTTCGTCTCCCTGAAGGATGGAGCGCAGAAAGAAGCCGATAAACTGGGCTACAACCTGGTGGTACTGGATTCACAGAACAACCCGGCGAAAGAGCTGGCTAACGTTCAGGACTTAACCGTTCGTGGCACCAAAATTCTGCTGATCAACCCAACCGATTCCGATGCCGTAGGCAACGCCGTGAAAATGGCAAACCAGGCGAAGATCCCGGTGATCACTCTGGACCGTCAGGCAACGAAAGGCGACGTGGTGAGCCATATCGCATCTGACAACGTGCTGGGCGGCAAAATCGCGGGTGACTACATTGCGAAGAAAGCCGGCGAAGGCGCGAAAGTCATCGAACTGCAGGGGATTGCCGGTACGTCTGCCGCCCGCGAGCGTGGCGAAGGCTTCCAGCAGGCGGTTGCAGCGCACAAATTCAACGTGCTGGCTAGCCAGCCGGCAGACTTCGACCGTACTAAAGGTCTGAACGTCATGCAGAACCTGCTGACCGCACATCCTGACGTGCAGGCGGTATTCGCGCAGAACGACGAAATGGCGCTGGGTGCGCTGCGCGCTCTGCAGACTGCAGGTAAATCTGATGTGATGGTTGTCGGATTTGACGGCACGCCGGATGGTGAAAAAGCAGTAAACGATGGCAAACTGGCTGCGACCATCGCTCAGCTGCCTGAGCAGATTGGCGCGACTGGCGTTGAAACTGCCGACAAAGTGCTGAAGGGCGAAAAAGTTCAGGCTAAATACCCTGTTGACCTGAAGCTGGTTATCAAGCAGTAAAAGGCGAATCAGGCCGTCACTGGCGGCCTGAGGGACACCAATAAAGAAAAGTGTGGCATACGCCACCGGGTAACAC
Source organism: Enterobacter cloacae complex sp. IR53041 (assembly GCF_049238285.1). Lineage (NCBI taxonomy): Bacteria > Pseudomonadati > Pseudomonadota > Gammaproteobacteria > Enterobacterales > Enterobacteriaceae > Enterobacter > Enterobacter cloacae complex sp. IR53041. Next base: position 86,457 of record NZ_JBMKHB010000020.1, read on the forward strand.
CGGTGGCGCTCTCAGATGGACAACCCAACCATGAAAACCGCAGGCAACCTCGTCGTCCTTGGCAGTATCAATGCCGATCACATTCTTAACCTTGAATCGTTCCCTGCACCGGGCGAAACCGTCACGGGCAACCAGTATCAGGTCGCATTCGGCGGTAAAGGGGCAAACCAGGCCGTCGCTGCCGGTCGCAGCGGGGCGAATATTGCGTTTATCGCCTGCACGGGTGATGACGATACCGGCGAGCGCGTACGCAAGCAGCTGGCGAGCGACAACATCGATATCGCACCGGTCAGCGTTGTTGCAGGGGAATCTACCGGCGTGGCGCTGATTTTCGTCAACGCAGAAGGTGAGAATGTCATCGGTATTCATGCTGGCGCTAACGCAGCGCTGACGACGGAGCGCGTGGAAGCGCAACGTGCAATCATTGGCGGCGCCGAGGCCCTGCTGATGCAGCTGGAGTCGCCGGTTGAAAGCGTGCTGGCCGCGGCCAAAATTGCGCATGAAAATCATACCACTGTCGTACTTAACCCGGCCCCAGCCCGTGTATTATCAGACGAGCTGCTGGCGCTGGTGGATATCATCACGCCGAACGAAACCGAAGCCGAAAAGCTGACGGGCATTCGCGTAGAAAACGATGACGATGCCGCGAGAGCCGCGCGTGCGCTGCACGACAAAGGCATCGGAACCGTGATCATCACCCTGGGCAGCCGTGGGGTATGGGCAAGCGTAAACGGTGAAGGCCGTCGCGTGCCGGGCTTTAAGGTGAAGGCGATTGATACCATCGCAGCGGGAGACACCTTCAATGGTGCGCTGGTGACCGCGCTGCTGGAAGGCAAGAAAATGGATGATGCGATCCGCTTCGCGCATGCCGCTGCCGCGATTGCGGTGACGCGCAAGGGCGCTCAGCCTTCCGTTCCGTGGCGTAAAGAGATCGATGAATTCTTAAGTCAGCAGGGGTAACGCTTGGCCACAATGAAAGATGTCGCCCGCCTGGCGGGCGTTTCTACCTCGACGGTGTCTCACGTCATTAATAACGATCGCTTCGTCAGCGAGGCGATTCGGGAAAAAGTCGAAGCGGCAGTAAAAGATCTCAACTATGCGCCGTCTGCACTGGCGCGCAGCCTTAAGCTCAACCAGACGCGTACGATCGGTATGCTGATCACCGCCAGTACCAACCCCTTTTATTCTGAGCTGGTTCGCGGCGTGGAGCGCAGCTGCTTCGAGCGTGGCTACAGCCTGGTGCTGTGCAATACCGAAGGGGACGAGCAGCGCATGAACCGAAACCTGGAAACGCTGATGCAAAAACGCGTCGACGGGCTACTGCTGCTGTGTACCGAAACGCACCAGCCGTCGAAAGAGATTATCCAGCGCTATCCCTCCATTCCTACGGTGATGATGGACTGGGCGCCGTTCGACGGCACCAGCGACCTCATTCAGGATAATTCTCTGCTGGGGGGGGATATGGCCACCCAGTATCTGATCGATAAAGGCTATACCCGCATTGCCTGTATTACCGGTCCGCTGGACAAAACCCCGGCGCGTTTGCGTCTGGAAGGATATCTCGCCGCGATGGCGCGGGCGGGACTTTCCGTGCCGGAAGGGTATCGTATTACCGGTGATTTTGAGTTTCACGGTGGTTTTGAAGCGATGCAGACGCTGCTGGCGCAACCGCAGCGTCCGCAGGCGGTGTTTATCGGCAACGACGCCATGGCGTTTGGCGCCTATCAGGCGTTATATCAGGCCGGTTTGCGCGTTCCCCATGATATGGCGGTAATCGGCTACGATGATATCGAGCTGGCCAGCTATATGACGCCGCCGCTCACCACCATTCATCAGCCAAAAGATGAACTGGGCGAGCTGGCCATCGATGTGTTGATCCACCGAATGGCTCAGCCCACGCTGCAGCAGCAGCGCCTGCAGCTTACTCCTGTTCTGATGGAACGCGGTTCGGTTTAGCTTTCTCTTTGTGACGCTCTTTAATCAGGTTTCGGCCGTCTTTCGGTTTTAACAGCATAAAGACCAGCGCTGAAACGACGGTGAGTGCGCCCATGGTGATAAAGGTATAGTGGAACTGCTCGACGGTGTTCGCGCTGTCGAAACCTTCATAAAACCGCAGTACCGCCGCGCTCACGGCAACCCCTAAACTGATCGACAGCTGCTGTGTGACTGCCAGCACGCTGTTGCCGCTACTGGCGTTCTCGTCGGTCAGATCCGCAAGGGTGATGGTGTTCATCGATGTGAACTGCGTCGACATCGCCATGCCCAGCACAAACAGCGGCAGGATCAGCATCCAGACGGGAAGCGAGGCGGACTGCAGCGAGAACTGCGCAATCATCAGACCGATAAAGACCGTCACGCCAACCAGCGTTTTGCGATAGCCAAACCAGCGTAGCACCTGCGTCACGGTCGATTTTGCCAGAATCGAGCCCATCGCCGTGGGCGCCATCATGCAGCCGGCAATCAGTGCCGGATAGCCGAAACCAACCTGCAGCATCAGCGGCATCAGGAACGGTACGCAGCCCGTCCCCAGACGCGAGGCAATGTTTCCCGCGATCCCGACGGAAAACGTTCGGGTGTTGAAGAGCCCAAGAGAGATTAACGGCGTCGGATGGCGGCGCGCGTGACGTATATAAAGAAGGAAAAGCAGAATCCCGGCGAGGATAACGGAGAGCGCCATCCACGTCGCGACGATCTTCTCGCCAAACAGCTCCATCCCGCTGGAGAAGAGCACCAGGCTCAGGCCAAACAGGAAGAAGCCGCCCATATCGAAGCTGCGCCTTGGCGTGGTGAAGTTCGGCATATATTTGCGGGCATACAGCAGCCCCGCTACGCCAATCGGAATATTAATCAGGAAGATCCAGTGCCAGCTTGCCCAGGTGACAAACACGCCACCGAGTACCGGGCCAAGTATCGGCCCTACCAAACCCGGCATGGTGACGAAGTTGAGCACGGGAAGCAGTTCGCTTCGAGGGTAGGCTCGCAGCAGGGCAAGGCGCGCCACGGGCATCATCATCGCGCCGCCAATGCCCTGTAATACGCGGAAGATAACCAGCTCCGTTAAGGACGAGGAGAGCGCACAGGCCAGTGAACCGAGCGTAAAGAGCGTTACGGCCAGCATGAAAACTCTGCGGGTGCCGAAGCGGTCGGCCAGCCAGCCGCTAACAGGGATCAGCATCGCGACCGTCAGGGTATAGCTGATGATGGCGGACTGCATCGCCAGCGGGGAACGGTTGAGGCTTTGCGCAATAGCGGGAAGCGCGGTGTTGAGGATGGTGGCATCCAGTGCCTGCATAAAAAACGCCATGGCTGCAATCCACGGCAATCCGGCCATGCTGCGCGCTTTTTTCTTTGTCATTTATTTACCTGCTGGTGGGTTGGCGCTGCCAGCAATGCCTGGCACGCACTCAGGGCTCGCTGCCCGTCGCTTTCCTGAATGGCATCCACTATCGCCTGGTGCCATTCCAGTTTTACCACGTCGTCTTGTGTAATAGAGGTAAAGTAAGTGTGGTACACCGAATGGAATAAAGAGGCAAAAGAGGTGAGGAACGGATTGGCGCTCATCATATAGATATGTTCATGCCAGGCCATATCGACCTCAACCCAGCGTTCGCGGTTGAAGTGTTTTTTCAGGAACACCATCTCTTCCATCAACGCGTTAAGCTGCGCTTTCTGCTCTGCTGTTCCAAGCGTGGCAGCAAGCAGACATGCCTGAGGCTCAAGGCTACTGCGCATTACCAGAAAGTGATCGATCACCTGATGAAAGTTGTCTTCCGTCATCCACCAGGAGAGCAGCTCCTGATCGAGAAAATTCCAGTTACTTTGTGGCATCACGCGCGTGCCAATACGAGGGCGCGGAAGCACCATACCTTTTGCCGTCAGGGTTTTCACCGCTTCGCGCACGGCGGTACGGCTCACCCCAAACTGCTCACCCAGCTCCATTTCACCCGGCAGGATGCTTCCCGGGGCATATTTACCCGCTAAAATCCGCTGAGCCAGCTTTTCGGCCAGCACATAAGACAGGTTTTTTTGGGCGGCCAGCTGTTGCGCGCTTAATGGCATCGCTTTTATTCCTTAAAGATTCATGCTGATAATTATGCCACCGCGAATGTGATTGTGGTTGCAGATACATCAAATAGAACAATTTGTAGCTTGATTTCACCTCTATTGGTGAAAAAAAACGCGGATGGAAACTTTTTTTAAATTTCCTCTTGTCACATCAGAATTACTCCCTATAATGCGCCTCCACTGACACGGAACAACGGCACACACGCCGCCGGGTCAGCAGGGAATAGCGAAAATAAACGCTTGACTCTGAAGCGGGAAAGCGTAATATGCATACCCCGCGCCGTAGCGAAAACGAAGCGGCACTGCTCTTTAACAATTTATCAGACAATCTGTGTGGGCACTCAAAGTGACATGGATTCTTAACGTCCTCGGACGAAAAATGAATGCCAAGTCTCTGAGTGAACATGCGTAATTCATTACGAAGTTTAATTCACGAGCATCAAACTTAAATTGAAGAGTTTGATCATGGCTCAGATTGAAC
>NZ_JBMKHB010000021.1:0-90251 GCF_049238285.1 Enterobacter cloacae complex sp. IR53041
CACTGTCGTTCTCAAAATCGGTGGAGCTGCATGACAAAGTCATCGGGCATTATCTGAACATAAAACACTATCAGTAAGTTGGAGTCATTACCCAGAATTGTGCTGATATCAGCACTGGTTTCGTGCGCCCTGTTATCAGGCTGTAAGGATGACAAAGCGTCCTCTGTCACCATTGAGTTTATGCACTCGTCGGTAGAGCAGGAGCGTCAGGCCGTTATTACGAAACTGATCGATAAATTCGAGAAAGAGAACCCGGGCATCACGATAAAACAGGTACCGGTAGAAGAGGATGCCTACAACACCAAGGTGATTACGCTGGCGCGAACCGGCGCGCTGCCTGAAGTGATTGAGGTCAGCCATGACTATGCAAAAGTGATGGATAAAGAACAGCTTCTGGATCGTGACGCAATCGCTGAAGCAATTAAGGCGGTCGGGGAAAACACCTTCTATGACGGCATCTTGCGCGTTGTCCGCACGGAAGACGGCGCAGCCTGGACGGGCGTGCCGATCAGCGCCTGGCTCTCCGGCGTGTGGTACCACAAAGATGTGCTGGCCGCGGCGGGCATTGAGGAGCCGCATAACTGGGAACAGCTTCTGCAAGCCAGCCAGCGCCTGAACGACCCGGTTAAAAAACATTACGGCATCGCGTTACCGACTGCGGAAAGCGTGATGACCGAACAGTCGTTCTCTCAGTTTGCCCTTTCCGGTGGCGCGAACGTGTTTGATGCAAAAGGGAATGTCGACATCGATACCCCGGAAATGGCCAAAGCGCTGGCGTTTTATAAAGCGCTGGCTGCGACCACCATGCCGGGTTCGAACGATGTTATGGAGATCAAAGACGCCTTCATGAACGGTTCTGCGCCGATGGCGGTTTACTCCACCTACATCCTGCCCGCCGTCTACAAGGACGGAAACCCTGCCAACCTGGGCTTCGTTGTCCCGACTGAAAACTCATCGGCGGTGTACGGCATGATCACCTCGCTGACGATCACCACCGGACAAACCGAAGAGGAGACCAAAGCGGCCGAGAAGTTTGTTACCTGGATGGAACAGGCTCAAAACGCGACGGACTGGGTCATGATGTCGCCGGGCGCGGCGCTGCCGGTAAACAAAGGGGTGGTGGGCACGGATACCTGGAAAAACAACGACGTGATTAAAGCGTTTGGGCAGTTGCCTTATGAGCTGATTGCACAGTTCCCGAACGTGCAGGTGTTTGGCGCGGTTGGGGATAAAAACTTCACCCGCATGGGCGACGTGACGGGCTCCGGCATTATCAGCTCCATGGTGCATAACGTCACGGTGGGGCAGAAGGACCTTAACACAACGTTAAGCGGCAGCCAGAAGCGACTGACTGATCTCATTACACAACGATAGGAGCGCTCTGCGGAAGGAAATTATGAAGACGTTGTTTTCTGGTCGTTCAGATATGCCTTTCGCCATGCTGCTGTTGGCCCCCAGCCTGATTCTGCTGGGGGGCCTGGTGGCCTGGCCAATGATTTCCAATATTGAAATCAGTTTTTTACGCTTGCCGCTCAATCCGCGCATTAGCGCCGTGTTTGTCGGACTGGACAATTACATTCGCATCCTCGGCGATGCCGCTTTCTGGCACTCGCTATGGATGACCTTCTGGTACACCGCGCTGGTGGTGATTGGCAGCACGGTGCTGGGGCTGGCCGTGGCCATCTTCTTTAATCGCGAGTTTCGCCTGCGTAAGACGGCACGTTCACTGGTGATTTTATCCTACGTCACGCCGTCTATTTCGCTGGTGTTTGCCTGGAAATACATGTTCAACAACGGCTACGGCATTGTGAACTATCTGGGCGTAGACCTGTTGCATCTGTATGACCAGGCGCCGCTATGGTTCGACAACCCGAACAGCAGCTTCGTACTGGTGGTGCTGTTCGCGATCTGGCGTTACTTCCCGTACGCATTTATCTCATTCCTGGCGATTTTACAGACCATTGATAAATCCCTGTATGAAGCGGCGGAAATGGACGGCGCGAATGCCTGGCAACGTTTTCGGATCGTCACGCTGCCCGCGATTATGCCGGTACTGGCCACGGTGGTCACGCTTCGCACCATCTGGATGTTCTACATGTTTGCTGACGTCTACCTGCTGACCACGAAGGTCGATATTCTGGGCGTCTATCTTTACAAAACCGCTTTCGCTTTCAACGACTTGGGTAAAGCAGCGGCCATCTCCGTGGTGCTGTTCGTGATCATCTTCGCTGTGATTCTGCTGACCAGAAAAAGGGTGAACCTCAATGGCAACAAATAAACGCGTACTGAGCCGTATTGGTTTTTATCTCGGGCTGGCGGTATTTCTGATCATCACGCTCTTCCCGTTCTTCGTGATGCTGATGACGTCATTCAAGAGCGCCAAAGAGGCGATCTCGCTCCACCCAACCATTCTGCCGCAGGCGTGGACGCTGCAGCATTACATCGACATCTTTAACCCGCTGATCTTCCCGTTTGTGGATTACTTCAGAAACAGCATGGTGGTGTCGCTGACCTCATCGGTGATTGCCGTGTTTCTCGGTACGCTGGGCGCTTACGCCTTGTCCAAGCTGCGTTTTAAGGGACGCACGACGATCAACGCGAGTTTTTACACCGTCTACATGTTCTCCGGCATCTTGCTGGTGGTGCCGTTGTTCAAAATCATCACCGCGCTGGGGATCTACGACACCGAGCTGGCCCTGATTATCACCATGGTGACGCAGACGTTACCGACGGCGGTGTTCATGCTGCGCAGCTACTTCGACACCATCCCGGACGAAATAGAAGAGGCCGCAATGATGGACGGCCTTAACCGCCTGCAAATCATCTTCCGTATTACCGTACCGCTGGCGATATCCGGGCTCGTATCGGTGTTTGTCTACTGCTTCATGGTGGCGTGGAACGACTATCTGTTTGCGTCCATTTTCCTGTCCAGCGCCAGCAACCTCACCTTGCCGGTCGGGCTGAACACGCTCTTTAGCACACCCGATTATATCTGGGGTCGCATGATGGCGGCATCGCTGGTGACGGCACTTCCGGTGGTCATCATGTACGCCCTGTCTGAACGTTTTATTAAAAGTGGTTTGACCGCCGGTGGCGTGAAGGGCTGAGGCGGCCAATTTTAACAAGGAGTTAATCATGAAAAAATTAGTTGCGACAGCGCCACGCGTGGCGGCGCTGGTGGAATATGAAGATCGTGCTGTGGAAGCACATGAAGTGAAAATTCGTGCCCGCTTTGGTGCCCCGAAGCACGGCACTGAAGTGGTCGATTTCCGCGCCGCAAGCCCGTTTATCGATGAAGAGTTCAACGCGGAGTGGCAGATGTTCACGCCGCGTGAAGAGGGCGCAGCGCGCGGAATCGAGTTCGGTAAGTTCCAGCTGGGCAACATGATTGTTGGCGACATTATTGAATGCGGTGCGGACGTCACGGAATACCAGACTGGCGATCGCGTTTGCTGCTACGGTCCGCTGCAGGAGACGGTTATCGTGAATGCCGTCAACAACTACAAGCTGCGCAAAATGCCGCAGGGCGCCTCGTGGAAGAACGCCGTCTGCTACGATCCGGCACAGTTTGCCATGAGCGGCGTGCGTGATGCCAACGTCCGCGTGGGCGACTTTGTTGTCGTGGTCGGCCTGGGAGCCATCGGACAGATTGCGATTCAGCTGGCGAAAAAAGCTGGCGCGTCAGTTGTTATCGGCGTGGATCCGATCGAACACCGCTGCGAGATCGCCCGTCGTCACGGTGCGGACCACTGCCTGAACCCAATCGGCACAGACGTTGGTCTGGAAATTAAAAAGCTGACCGGAAAGCAGGGCGCGGACGTGATCATTGAGACCAGCGGCTTTGCCGATGCGCTGCAGTCCGCACTGCGCGGCCTCGCCTACGGCGGCACCATATCCTACGTTGCGTTCGCTAAACCGTTCTCAGCAGGCTTTAACCTGGGGCGTGAAGCGCATTTCAACAACGCGAAGATTGTCTTCTCCCGAGCCTGCAGTGAGCCAAATCCGGATTACCCGCGCTGGAGCCGCAAGCGTATTGAAGAGACCTGCTGGGAACTGCTGATGAACGGTTATCTGAATTGTGAAGATCTGATCGACCCAGTTGTGACCTTCACCACCAGCGCTGAAAGCTACATGAAATATGTGGATCAGCATCCGGAACTGAGCATCAAAATGGGCGTCACTTTTTAAGCTAAGGAAAGCAACTCATGAAAATCGCAACACAAAATCAGGCCTTTTTCCCGTCCAACATCCTGGAAAAATTCGAGTACATCAAGGCGATGGGTTTTGATGGCTATGAGATTGACGGCAAGCTGCTGGTGGAAAATCTCGCCGAGGTGAAAGCGGCGATTAAGGCCACCGGCCTGCCGGTCACGACCGCCTGCGGCGGATACGATGGCTGGATTGGTGACTTTATTGAAGAGCGTCGTCTGAACGGTTTAGCGCAGATTGAACGCATTCTGGAAGCCCTGGCCGAAGTGGGCGGCAAGGGCATTATCGTGCCTGCAGCCTGGGGAATGTTTACCTTCCGTTTGCCGCCGATGACCTCTCCACGCAGCCTGGAAGGCGACCGCAAAGCGGTGAGTGCGTCGCTGCGCTGGCTGGATGAGGTGGCCGCGCGCACCGGAACCACCGTCTACCTTGAGCCGCTGAACCGCTATCAGGATCACATGATCAACACCCTGGCTGACGCACGACGCTATATCGAAGAGAACGGCCTCAAGCACGTGCAGATCATCGGCGATTTCTATCATATGAACATTGAAGAAGATTCGCTGCCGGAGGCGCTGCATCAGCACCGCGATCTGCTGGGCCATGTGCACATCGCCGATAATCACCGTTACCAGCCGGGAAGCGGTAGCCTCGATTTTGCCAGCCTGTTCAATCAGCTGCGTGCGGATAATTACCAGGGCTATGTGGTATACGAGTGTCGCGTGCGCGCTGAGGATCCCGCTCAGGCTTACCGGGATTCACTCACTTATTTACGCGAATGCTAAGGATGACGAGCGTGATGAGTGCTTCAACAACGTCGCCACTGCGCGTCGCCATCATTGGCGCCGGGCAGGTTGCGGACAAAGTGCATGCCTCGTATTACGCCACGCGCAGTGATGTTCAGATGGTGGCTGTCATGGACAGCCGCCTCGAACAGGCACAGGCTTTTGCGGAGCGCCATGCCATACCGTCGGCGTGGCAGGACGCGTGCGCCATGCTGGAGGCGGTTAAGCCGGACGTGGTGAGCGTTTGTTCGCCAAACCGATTCCATTTTGAGCATGTGATGGCAGCGCTGGAGGCCGGCTGTCATGTGATGTGCGAAAAACCGCCTGCCATGACGCCGCAAGAGGCCGACGAGATGCGGATCGCTGCCCGCAAGGCGGGCAAAGTGCTGGCATATGACTTCCATCACCGCTTTGCGCTCGATACGCAGCTGCTGCGCGAGGCCGTGATGAACGGAACGCTGGGCGAAATCTACTTCACCTCGGCGCAGGCGCTGCGGCGCTGCGGCGTGCCGGGCTGGGGCGTCTTCACCAATAAAGCGCTGCAGGGCGGTGGGCCGCTGATTGACATTGGTATTCACATGCTGGATGCCGCGATGTATGTGCTGGGTTTCCCGGCGGTCAAAAGGGTCACGGCGCACGGTTTCCAGAGGCTGGGAACCCGGAAAAGCAGCGGACAGTTTGGCGCGTGGGATCCTGCTCAGTTTACGGTGGAAGATGCCCTGTTTGGCACCATCGAATTCTGCAACGGCGGCATTTTGCGTCTGGACACCTCGTTCGCGCTGAATATCCGCGAGCAGTCGATCATGAATGTCGCGTTTTGCGGTGAAAAAGCGGGGGCGACGCTTTTCCCGGCACATATTTATCAGGATGACGCCGGGGCGTTACAGACCCTGATTCAGCGTGAAGAGGCTGACGATCAGCGCCATTTACGCAGCATGGAGGCCTTTGTCCGCCACGTGCAGGGAGAGCCCGTAATGATTGCAGATGCTGAACAGGGGCTGGTGATTCAGCAGCTTGTCGCGGCGCTTTATCAGTCGGCAGAAACAGGAGAAAGCGTAACATTATGCTGAGCGTGTCTGTATTAACCGATCCGGGCTTTTGTCCGCACAGTCTGAATAAGTACGCGTCCATTATGGCATGCGGTAACGGCTACATGGGCATTCGCGCTGCGCATGAAGAAGATTACACCCAGCAAACCCGAGGGATGTATCTTGCGGGCTTGTATCACCAGGCGGGACGTAACGAGACCACTGAGCTGATCAATTTGCCCGATATCACCGGTATCGAGGTTGAGCTGGACGGGGTGAATTTTACCCTTCTGTCCGGGGACATTCTTGAGTGGCAGCGCGAGCTGGCGTTTGCCAACGGCGAGATGCATCGCCGCGTCGTCTGGCGCTCGCCCAACGGAAAGCGCTATCGCCTGGAGAGTCGTCGTTTTGTCTCTCTGGATCAGCTGCCGCTTGTGGCCATGCAGCTTGCGATCACCCCGCTTGACGCAGCCTCGCAGGTGGTGATGAAAACCGGTATTGATGCAACACAAACCAATACCGGCCGTCAGCATCTGGATGAAATTTCAGTCAGGGTATTCGACCAGCACTATATGCAGGGTGTGTATGAAACACAGGACCGGGACTCTGACGTTGTTATCTCGGCTTTTTGTCAGCTATCAGCCGACAGCGAAAGCTGCTTTACCGCTAAAAATCGTCGGCTCTCTGCTCACTATTCCCTGACGATACCGCAGGGTGACACTGTCACGCTTGATAAGTTGGTCTGGGTGGCCCATCGCAGCGATAAAGCCCTGTCGCAGGAATCTTTCGCGCGCGGCGCGCTGGCGGATCTCAAGGTTTGTGCGGCAAGGGGATATGCCTCGCTGCTGGAGAGTTCAGCCTGCGCATGGGAAGACGTATGGCGTGATGCCCGGGTAGAAGTGGCTTCTGCAGCTCCTGACGATCAGATGGCGCTGGATTATGCCGTCTGGCATCTGACCACCATGACGCCAGCCCATGATGAGCGGAGCAGCATTGCCGCTAAGGGCTTGACCGGCGAGGGGTATAAAGGCCACGTATTCTGGGACACCGAAATATTCATGCTGCCTTTCCATCTTTTCACCCGTCCGCAGGTGGCCCGCAGTCTGCTGCGCTATCGCTGGCTGAACCTGGCCGGGGCCCGGGAAAAAGCCCGCCGCAACGGCTGGCCGGGCGCGCTGTTCCCGTGGGAGAGCGCCGCAAGCGGCAAAGAGGAGACGCCGGAGTTTGCAGCTATCAACATCCGTACGGGCATGCGGCAGAAAGTGGCCTCCGCCCTGGCCGAACACCACATCGTGGCGGACATTGCCTGGGCCGTTGTGGCCTACTGGCAGGCCACGCGTGATGACGCATTTATGCGCAATGAAGGGCTGACCCTGCTGGTAGAGACGGCAACGTTCTGGATGGGCCGCGCTACGGAGATTAACGGGCGCCTGGAAATTCATGATGTGATTGGGCCGGACGAATACACCGAACATGTGAATAACAACGCCTACACCAACTATCTGGCCTGGTACAACGTGGCCAGCGCATGTCGGTTTATGTTGATGTTTGAGCGTGAAGATGCCTGCTTCATGGAGAAGGCGACCACCTTCCTGGCCCGCTTGTGGCTGCCGGAAGCCGACGCCGGGGGCGTTATCCCGCAGGACGATTCGTTTATGGCGAAACCGGCGATCGATTTAAGCCGCTATAAAGCCAAAGCGGGTAAGCAGACCATCCTGCTGGATTACTCTCGCGCGGAAGTTAACGAGATGCAGATCCTCAAGCAGGCTGACGTGGTGATGCTTAACTATCTGTTGCCGGAGAAATTTACCCCCGCCCAGTGCGCGGCCAACCTGGCGTTTTACGAGCCACGTACGATCCATGACTCTTCGCTGAGCAAGGCCATTCACGGCATTGTGGCCGCCCGCTGTGGCGATACGGAAGGGGCCTACGCCTTCTGGCGCGCTGGCGTGGCTATCGATCTGGGCGACGATCCGCACAGCAGCGATGACGGCATTCATGCCGCTGCCACGGGGGCTATCTGGTCCGGCGTTATTCAGGGGTTTGCCGGCATGCAGATTGTTGAGGGAGAGCTGCATCTTGCGCCGAAGCTACCCGCTCGCTGGCGAAAACTTGCCTTCCCGCTGCGCTGGCAGAACGCTCGCCTGCACTTCACGTTTGAAAATGACGTTTTAACCATCGAGACCACCGCGCCCGTCACGTTAACCCTGTGGGGAAAAACGGTATGCGTATCGGAGCGGCAGGCAGTGTCCCGTAGGGAATTTCTTACGTCTTTTAATGGGACCGCTACCACGGAGGCCAGCCATGAAGCCTGAAGCTGTTGTATTCGATCTTGATGGGGTCATCACCGATACCGCACATCTGCACTTTCTCGCCTGGCGTTCGGTCGCGCAGGAGATCGGCATCACCATCGATGAGGTGTTCAACGAGGAGCTGAAGGGAATTAGCCGCATGGAATCCCTGCAGCGGATCCTGCGACACGGTGGGAAAGAGGGGGCGTTTGACGACAAACAATGCCTGGCGTTGGCGGGGAAGAAAAATGCGCTCTACGTCGCATCGCTGTCGTCGTTGACCGAGGCGTCGCTGCTGCCGGGCATCCGGGAGGTGCTGGCGGACATTCGGGCGGCGAAGGTCAAAATTGGGCTCGCCTCCGTTTCCCTCAACGCTCCTGGAATACTGCATGCCCTGGGTATTCATGACGCCTTTGATTTTTGCGCCGATGCCTCCCGTATCGTCTGTTCAAAACCGGACCCGGAGATCTTCCTCGCCGCGTGTGCAGGCCTGGACGTCCGCCCCGAGGCGGCCATTGGGGTCGAAGATGCGCCCGCGGGCGTGGCGGCGATCAACGCGGCGGGCATGCTGTCGGTCGGGATTGGCTCAGGCCTGACCCATGCGGGATTACAGCTTCATTCAACGCAGGAACTGACCTGGAAATGCCTGACCGATTTCTGGGCCTCCCGGGCGTATTGATAAGGAATTAAAAATGGCACAACTGTCACTGAAACATATTCAGAAAATTTACGATAACCAGGTCCACGTGGTGAAGGATTTTAACCTCGAAATCGAGGACAAGGAGTTTATCGTTTTTGTCGGCCCGTCCGGTTGCGGTAAATCGACGACGCTGCGCATGATTGCCGGGCTGGAGGAGATTTCCGCCGGTGAACTGGTGATCGACGGTGTTTGTATGAACGATGTGCCCGCCAAGTCACGCGACATCGCCATGGTGTTCCAGAACTATGCGCTTTATCCGCATATGACGGTCTACGACAACATGGCGTTTGGCCTGAAGATGCAGAAAATCGCCCCGGCGGTTATCGAAGAGCGCGTCAACTGGGCGGCACAGATCCTCGGCTTACGGGAGTACCTCAAGCGTAAACCCGGCGCGCTGTCCGGTGGCCAGCGTCAGCGCGTGGCGTTGGGCAGGGCGATAGTGCGGGAAGCGGGCGTGTTTCTGATGGATGAACCGCTCTCCAACCTCGATGCCAAGCTTCGCGTGCAGATGCGGGCTGAAATCAGCAAGCTCCACCAGAAGCTCAATACCACGATGATTTACGTGACCCACGATCAGACGGAAGCCATGACGATGGCGACCCGCATTGTGATCTTAAAAGACGGCATTATTCAGCAGGTCGGTGCACCGAAGCAGGTATACAACGAGCCGGCAAACATGTTTGTTGCGGGGTTCATTGGCTCGCCAGCCATGAACTTTGTTCGTGGTGCCATCGACGACCGCTATTTCGTCACGGAAACGCTGCGTCTGGCGATCCCGGAAGACAAGCTCGCTGCATTGAAAGCCGCTGGATATCAGCGTAAAGCTGTGGTCTTTGGGATCCGCCCGGAAGATATTCTCACCCAGCAGAGTAGCGGTGAAAATATCGCGGCGAAAGTCAGCGTAGCCGAACTGACCGGTGCGGAGTTCATGCTCTACGCCACCGTTGGCGGCCATGAGCTGGTGGTTCGCGCGGGAGCAGCGAATGATTATGCCGCTGGGGATAATATCGGCATCCAGTTCGATATGAATAAGTGCCATTTCTTCGACGCCGATACCGAAGCGGCTATTAGATAAGAAAGGTGTTTGCCGGAAATGCAAATTTCCGGTTTTTTTGTTTGTTAATTATAAAGGGAATATTTTATGAGTACTCTACTAAAAAGTGCTGCGCTCGTGCTGTGCGCAGGGGTGAGCTGCGCACATGCAACAGAAACGGCTAAACAATGGGAATTTAATATTGGCGCGATGTATGAAATTGAAAACGTCGAAGGCCAGGGAGAAGATAAAGACGGATTATATGAACCCTCCGTGTGGTTTAATGCGACCTGGGATGCCTGGACTATTTCGCTGGCGATGTATCAGGAAGGGCCGGTTGATTATAGCAGCATGACCCGTGGGACCTATTTCGATCGCCCGGAATTTGAATTACGCTATCGTTTTATTGGTACCGATGATTTCACGTTCGGTCTGACCGGTGGTTTCCGTAATTATGGCTATCACTTTAAGGATGAACACGGCGCCAGAGACGGCAGCGCAAATATGCAGCGCTACAAAATTCAGCCGGACTGGGATATTAAATTAACCGACGACTGGCGTTTCGGCGGCTGGTTTGCCATGTATCAGTTTGCTAACGATCTGGAAAAAACAGGCTACTCAGACAGCCGCGTCGAAACCGAAACGGGCTTTACCTGGACCATTAACGACACCTTTGCCGCTAAAGTGAATTACTATTTAGAGCGCGGTTTCAATATGGACGGTTCACGTAATAACGGCGAGTTCTCCACTCAGGAAATTCGCGCCTACCTGCCTATTTCATTGGGTCAGACGACCTTAACGCCTTACACCCGACTGGGGCTCGATCGCTGGTCGAACTGGGACTGGCAGGACGATCCTGAGCGTGAAGGACATGATTTCAACCGTCTGGGTATGCAGTACGCCTATGACTTCAACAACGGTTTATCCATGACGCTTGAATACGCCTATGAATGGGAAAACCATGACGAGGGTAAAAACGACCGCTTCCACTATGCGGGCGTTGGGGTAAATTACGCGTTCTGACCCGTGGGTCTTCCAGGGGCCTGGTGCCCCTGGTTTTAGCGCAGCGAGGCCGCCAGTAAAAAATGGGTATCAACCAGCACTTTTTGCGGGGCGGGGTGACCCGCAATACGCCTGAAGAGAAGATCGCAGCTCTCTTCCCCCAGTTTGCGGGTGGGGATATCAAAGCCGCCTGGTGCGGGCGTTAAAATGAGAGACAGCATCGGGTCACTGTATCCGGCTATCACCACCTGTTCCGGTATCATCAGATTTAACTCATCCGCCGCGCGATAAAGGCCGAGTAACTTCATGCTGTCGGTAGCAAATACGGCATCAGGCGGCGTGGGTGAAGAGAGCAGTTCCAGAGCCGCCTTAAGCGCACTCTCATGGGTATAACCACCATCCATGATCCAGTCCGGGTTAATCGCAATATGGTGCTTTTCCAGACTGGCTTTATAACCCGCCAGGCGATCGATCGAAACATGATATTCAAGCGGCGCATGCAGGCAGGCAATTTTCCGGCGGCCGTTTTTGATAAAGGTTTCCGTCAGCGTGGCGCTGTCATGAAAATTATCCGTGTCGACGGAGTAAATATTCTGATACTCACCTTCCACTTTGCCGATAACCACTACCGGTACGCCATACGCGTCCAGCGTGGTGAAAAAGGATTCATTTGCGGGTGAACTCAGCATGATGATCCCTTTGATCATCTTCTGTTTTATTTTACTCACGCATTTCAGGAGATCGTCTTCACTGCTTTTTGAGGTTTGTAAAATAACATCGAATCCTTCTTCTTCCGCTTTTGCCGTAATGGCATGAAGAACATCGGAGAAAAAAGGATTGCCGGCAGTGGTTTTGGTTGAACGGGTCGAAATAACCATAATGGCATCGAATCCTGAAGAGGTCAGGGCACGGGCCAGTTTGTTGGGCTGATAATTTAATTCGTCAATCGCCTTCAGCACTTTGTCACGCGCTTCAGGAGAAATATTCGTTTGTTTATTCAGAACGCGGGAAACGGTTGATTTCGATACGCCCGCAACCCGTGCGATATCATAAATGGTGGGTGACATACACCTTACTCACTCAGGACTGACAGCAATGGCGTTCATCTTACTGGAGAAAAAACGGCAATAGCAATAAATAAGAATTGATAATCAACGATCTGCCCCCATTTATTGTATTCTGAAGCCATGCATTCAAGGCTTCCAGGCAACGAAGGACGGCGATGAAGCGACTTAAAAACGAAATCAATTCACTGGTAAACCGCGGCGTTGACCGTCATCTTCGACTGGCGGTGACGGGGTTGAGCCGAAGCGGTAAGACGGCGTTTATCACCGCGATGGTGAACCAGCTCCTGAACCTGCACGCCGGGGCGCGTCTGCCGTTGCTTGGCGCGGTGCGGGAAGAGCGTCTGCTGGGCGTTAAGCGCGTTCCACAGCGTGATTTTGGCATTCCCCGTTTTACCTATGACGAAGGGCTGGCACAGCTGTATGGCGACCCGCCCGCGTGGCCGACGCCGACGCGAGGGGTCAGTGAAATTCGTCTTGCGCTGCGTTTCCGCTCGAATGAATCCCTGATGCGCCATTTCAAGGATACCTCCACGTTATACCTTGAAATCGTCGATTACCCCGGCGAATGGCTGCTCGACCTGCCGATGCTGGCGCAGGATTACCTCAGCTGGTCACGCCAGATGACGGGATTGCTGCAGGGGCAACGCGCCGGGTGGTCGGCCAAATGGCGACAGCTGTGCGAAGGGCTGGACCCGCTTGCGCCAGCAGATGAAAACCGTCTGGCGGCCATTGCCGACGCCTGGACGGCGTATTTACACCAGTGTAAACAGGAAGGGTTACACTTCATTCAGCCGGGGCGCTTTGTTCTGCCGGGTGATTTAGCGGGCGCGCCTGCGCTTCAGTTTTTCCCCTGGCCGGATGTGGATGGGGTGGGCGAGTCGACGCTGGCGCAGGCGGATAAGCATACTAACGCCGGTATGCTGCGCGAGCGCTACCATTACTACTGTGAGAAGGTGGTCAAGGGATTCTATAAGAACCACTTTTTACGATTTGACCGCCAGATAGTGCTGGTGGATTGTCTGCAGCCGCTCAACAGTGGGCCACAGGCATTCAACGATATGCGCCTTGCCCTGACGCAGCTGATGCAAAGTTTTCACTACGGGCAGCGGACGCTGTTCCGCCGTCTTTTCTCACCGGTGATCGATAAACTGCTCTTTGCGGCCACAAAAGCCGATCACGTCACCGTCGACCAGCATGCCAATATGGTGTCGCTGCTGCAGCAGCTGGTGCAGGACGCCTGGCAAAACGCCGCCTTCGAAGGGATCAGCATGGATTGCCTTGGGCTAGCGTCCGTGCAGGCGACGCAAAGCGGGCTGATTGACCTTAACGGCGAGAAAATACCGGCATTACGCGGGAATCGGCTCAGCGACGGTGAACCGCTTACTGTCTACCCAGGCGAAGTGCCTGCGCGGCTGCCGGGCCAGGCCTTCTGGCAGAATCAGGGCTTCCAGTTTGAAGCCTTCCGCCCGCAGGCCATGAGCGTCGACAGGCCTTTACCGCATATCCGTCTGGATGCGGCGCTGGAGTTTTTGATTGGAGATAAATTGCGATGACGGAACCGTTAAAACCGCGCATTGACTTTACCGGAACGCTTGAGCAGAACCCTCAGGAGGCGTTCAAAACGGCGCAGACGTTCAGCGGTACCCAGGCCGATAACTTTGCCCCGGCGCTGCAGGACGAGCCGGCTGTTGAGGATGGTCCGGCGGAGGCGGTCGTGGACGCCGCGCTGCGTCCAAAACGCAGCCTGTGGCGCAGGATGGTCACCGCCGGTCTGGCGCTGTTTGGCGTAAGCGTGGTGGGTCAGGGCGTGCAGTGGACGATGAATGCCTGGCACACACAGGACTGGGTGGCGCTGGGCGGATGTGCCGCAGGCGCGCTGATTGTGGGGGCTGGCGTCGGGTCGGTTGCCACCGAATGGCGTCGACTCTGGCGTCTGCGACAGCGCGCGCACGAGCGTGATGAAGCGCGGGATCTGCTCCACAGTCACGGCACCGGGAAAGGGCGCGCGTTCTGTGAAAAGCTGGCCAGCCAGGCCGGAATCGATCAGTCGCATCCGGCGCTTCAGCGCTGGTATGCCGCCATCCATGAAACTCAGAATGATCGGGAAGTGGTGACGCTCTATTCCCACATGGTACAGCCGGTGCTGGATGCTCAGGCGCGGCGCGAGATCAGCCGTTTTGCGGCGGAATCCACATTGATGATTGCCGTCAGCCCGCTGGCGCTGGTCGATATGGCTTTTATCGCCTGGCGTAACCTGCGCCTGATCAACCGTATTGCGAACCTTTACGGCATAGAGCTGGGTTACTACAGTCGGATCAGACTGTTTAAGCTGGTCCTGCTCAATATCGCGTTTGCCGGGGCGAGTGAGCTGGTGCGCGAAGTGGGCATGGACTGGATGTCGCAGGATCTGGCGGCGCGTCTTTCTGCCCGTGCGGCTCAGGGCATCGGTGCGGGATTATTAACCGCACGCCTGGGGATTAAAGCGATGGAAGTCTGCCGTCCGCTGCCCTGGATTGACGGCGATAAGCCCCGGCTGGGGGATTTCAGGCGTGAACTGATCGGCCAGCTCAAAGAGACGCTCAATAAAAAACCTTCGCCGTGAGGTTTTGTTCACTAATCGTGCTGGCTGTCAATATTTGTTGACAGCCATCTTCCCGATCACCGTGTTCTGACATATCATTTTACTGTTATTGGCTTAAAACGGTGAATTTCCCATGCGTCTTGAAGTCTTCTGTGAAGACCGTCTCGGTCTGACCCGCGAATTACTCGATCTTCTTGTTTTACGTAGCATTGATTTACGTGGCATTGAGATCGATCCTGTCGGGCGAATTTACCTCAATTTTGCCGAAATTGAATTTAATACCTTCAGCAGCCTGATGGCGGAAATCCGCCGTATCGCTGGCGTTACGGATGTACGCACCATTCCCTGGATGCCGTCCGAGCGTGAGCACCTGGCGCTGAGCGCGCTGCTGGAAGCCATGCCTGAACCGTTCCTCTCCCTGGATTTGAAAAGCAAAGTTGAGCGCGTTAACCACGCGAGCTGCCAGCTTTTCGCGCAGAGCCAGGAGAAGCTCAGCAATCATAACGCCGCGCAGCTGATCCCCGGTTTTAACTTCCAGCGCTGGCTGGACAGCAACCCGCAGAACACGCACAGCGAGCATGTGGTGATTAACGGGCAGAATTTCCTGATGGAGATCACGCCGGTCTATCTGAAAGGGGAAGGGAATACCCGCGTGTTGACCGGGGCGGTGATCATGCTGCGCTCGACGCTACGCATGGGTCGTCAGCTGCAAAACCTCTCCAGTCAGGACGTTGGCGCGTTCAGCCAGATTATTGCCGTCAGCCCGAAAATGCGTCATGTGGTTGATCAGGCGCGTAAGCTCGCAAGCCTGACCGCGCCGCTGCTGATTACCGGCGATACCGGCACCGGGAAAGACCTGCTGGCTCACGCCGTGCATCTGGCGAGCCCGCGTGCGGCTAAGCCTTATCTGGCACTTAACTGCGCCTCTATCCCGGAAGATGCCGTTGAAAGCGAGCTGTTTGGTCACGCGCCGGAGGGCAAGAAAGGCTTCTTCGAGCAGGCTAACGGCGGCTCCGTGCTGCTGGACGAGATCGGCGAAATGTCGCCGCGTATGCAGGCTAAGCTGCTGCGTTTCCTGAACGACGGCACGTTCCGCCGCGTCGGTGAGGATCACGAGGTGCATGTGGACGTGCGCGTCATTTGCGCCACCCAGAAGAACCTGGTGGAACTGGTGCAAAAGGGGATCTTCCGCGAAGATCTCTATTACCGCCTTAACGTCCTGACGCTGAATATTCCGCCGCTGCGCGATTGCCCGCAGGACATCATGCCGCTTACGGAGCTGTTCGTCGCCCGCTTTGCCGATGAGCAGGGGGTTCCTCGTCCGAAGCTGTCTGCCGATCTGGGCACGGTGCTTATGCGCTACGGCTGGCCGGGGAACATTCGTCAGCTCAAAAACGCCGTATATCGTGCGCTGACCC
Organism: Enterobacter cloacae complex sp. IR53041; assembly: GCF_049238285.1. Taxonomy (NCBI): domain Bacteria; kingdom Pseudomonadati; phylum Pseudomonadota; class Gammaproteobacteria; order Enterobacterales; family Enterobacteriaceae; genus Enterobacter; species Enterobacter cloacae complex sp. IR53041. The sequence continues at coordinate 16,115 of NZ_JBMKHB010000021.1, forward strand.
AGCTTGAAGGGTATGAGCTGCGCCCGCAGGATATCCTGTTGCCGGATTATGACGCCGGAACGGTATCGGTAGGGGAAGAGGCGATGGAAGGGTCACTTGATGACATCACCAGCCGTTTCGAGCGTTCTGTGCTGACGCAGCTGTACCGCAGCTATCCCAGCACCCGCAAACTGGCAAAACGCCTGGGCGTCTCGCACACCGCAATCGCCAATAAGCTACGTGAGTATGGTTTGAATCATAAGAAAGGTGACGAATAACAAAAAAGCCTCTGCAAAGAGGCTTTTTACTTTTCACTTTAGATTTATTCCTTCGCCAGCGGCGTGTTAACGATGTCTGTTTTTGTCTCGCCCTGAATCGACGCAATCCTGCTTTCAACCTCTTTCACCTGCTGCGGGCTGTGGAGCAGGGTATAGGTCAGATCAAACTGCGCGCTGGCGCCAGGCTGCAGCTGCTTAACCCGCTTCTGTTGGCGTTCAATCGTCACGGGGTAGGCGTAGCTGGTACCCGGTTCGATGCCCGTGACATAACCCTGCTTCAGCGTATCGGTGTTTTTCCATAAGGTCAGCACGGGCAGCTGGCGCGTATCAAACTGGATTGATGCGCCTTTATCGCCGGCTTTATTGACCACCGCCGCGAGCGTTTCGTGGTTGTTGTCGGCGAGCGGCTGAATGTTAAAGACCATCTCATCAAAGCCTTTTGTCGGCCCGGCATAGGTTTGCCAGTCGTTAACGCCCGCTTTGGCGTAGTCATTGAATGGGCTTACGCTCGCCGCTGGCGCAAGGAAACGTGCGCCTTCTTCGAGGATCGGCGTCCCGAAGTTGCTGTGATAGATGATTTGGTAATCGTGAGGGTAATCGGCATGGTTAGTGAGAACATCATGCAGGCTGAACTGGTTGGTTCCGGGAACGTAGCGCAGTTCGGTCATGGTCTGCAGATCCGCTTTTTTGAACGTGCTCTCTTTGATCAAACCCCGAACGCGGATCTCATGCGGGGCGGCATCCGCCACCTCAACTTCCACCTGTGATACTGGGGTATTCCCGGCCCTGCCGTGAAGGGTGTAAATTTGCCCGTCCGCCGTGACAGGGTGACCTGTCCACTCATAGCCACAGCGCACCATCATCTCGTTGAAACCATCCAGCCAGCCGAGACCGTTGCGGCTCTCAAGATTGATATAAGCCGGATTCACGACCTCTTTGACGGGGGAATCCCACCCCAGTCGGGTGCCAAACCCTTCAACGTGCAGAAGGTTCATGCCGCGGGTCGGACTCAGCGTAATTGTCAGGCCATCTTTACTGCTAATAACGATGACTTTACTGCCTTCCTGCTTGCCGCCGTGCAAGACTTTTTGCTCAATGCTGAACGTCTGATCTTTAACTTTCAGCTCATCACTGGAAATCTTCCAGTTTCCTTTCTCTACGCTGCTTTCAGCACTTGTCAGCACCCAGGTTTTAGCCGCGGCATGGCCAGAAACCAGGACCGCCAGGAGCGTAAAAGCGAATTTGATCTTCATAGTTTATCCTTTTTGCTGAAACGATTATTTACTTTCGTAAGCAAATCTAATGTTTAGACAAAAAGGGAAATGTGATGGGCTTCACTGAGGTTAAAATTAGGTGATTTTAACAATTAGAATGCGTTAATGATCACGCGGGAGTTACATGTTGCTGTCTTTATTGCATGATTTTTGTGATCGATGAATATTTTGGCTTTAACGATTCAGCTGTTTTCTAATAAAAAAACCCCGCCGTGGCGAGGTTGAGAATAAGTTGTATAGAATGCTAAGGACTTATTATGCTTTCAGCACGTCCAGCGCGGCAGTGTAGTCCGGCTCGGTGGTGATTTCGTTAACCAGTTCGCTGAAAACGACAGTGTCGTTTTCATCAAGAACCAGTACAGCACGTGCTGCCAGACCTTTCAGTGGGCCTTCCGCGATGCTGACGCCGTAGTTCTCGAGGAAATCAGCGCTGCGCAGGGTGGAAAGGGTGATAACGTTGCTCAGGCCTTCGGCACCGCAGAATCGGGACTGGGCAAACGGCAGGTCAGCGGAAATGCACAGCACCACGGTGTTGTCCATTTCAGTCGCCAGCTGGTTGAATTTACGCACGGATGCGGCACAAACGCCGGTATCAATGCTTGGGAAAATGTTCAGTACTTTGCGTTTGCCCGCAAACTGAGCCAGTGTGACGTCAGACAGATCTTTAGCCACCAGAGTAAAAGCCTGCGCTTTGCTGCCAGCCTGCGGAATGGAACCTGCTACAGCAACCGGGTTGCCCTGGAAATGAACGAGTTGTGACATAGATATCTTCCTGTTTACATATAGTTAACGTCGTGGCTAGTGTATGCCATCAGCAGATAACACGGCAAACCAAATTTTTCGCCTTTCCGGGCCGCAAGGAGTCAGTGATGAGAAGCGTTAAGGTCTATGAAGAAGCCTGGCCATTGCATACCCCGTTTGTGATCTCTCGTGGCAGCCGAAGTGAAGCCAGCGTGGTCGTGGTTGAAATCGAAGAAGAGGGGTTTAAAGGCGTCGGGGAATGTACGCCTTACCCGCGCTATGGGGAAAGTCTGCCATCCGTGATGGCGCAGATCATGACCCTGGTACCTGACCTGCAAAAAGGGCTCACGCGCGACGCGTTACAGCAGCGTTTATCCGCCGGGGCGGCGCGCAACGCCATCGACTGTGCGCTCTGGAGCCTTGAAGCCGCTAAGCAGCAAAAATCGCTGACGTCACTGCTGGGCGTGGCCGTGCCGGAATCGATCGTGACCGCGCAAACGGTCGTGATTGGGGAGCCCGAGCAGATGGCCGCCAGTGCGAAAGCACTCTATGACGCCGGGGCCACGCTGTTAAAAGTGAAGCTCGACGATCGTCTGATCAGCGAGCGGATGGTCGCCATTCGCTCGGCGGTGCCGTCAGCCACGCTCATTGTTGACGCCAACGAGTCGTGGCATCCCGAAGGGCTGGCCGCGCGATGCCAGCTGCTGGCCGATCTGGGCGTGGCGATGCTGGAGCAGCCTCTGCCGGCAAAAGAGGATGCGGCGCTGAAGAATTTTATCCATCCGTTGCCCGTCTGTGCGGATGAAAGCTGTCATACCCGCGAGAATTTGAGCGCGCTTAAGGGCCGCTATGACATGGTCAATATCAAACTCGACAAGACTGGCGGACTGACTGAAGCCCTGGCCCTGGCGGCGGACGCCCGGGCGCAGGGGTTCGCCCTGATGCTGGGATGCATGCTTTGCACCTCGCGAGCGATCGGTGCGGCGCTGCCGCTGGTCAATCAGGTCCGTTTCGCCGATCTGGATGGCCCGACGTGGCTGGCCGTTGACGTTTCACCGGCGCTTAATTTTACCAGCGGCGTACTTCACCTCTGAGGCTGCCAGCGCAACAGATCCATCATTGCCTTTAAGTATTTTTCGCTGGCTTCGTCGGAGGAGATCGCCGGGAACTCGGCGGTGATGCAGGGCAGGCTTAAGTCGGCGCACCAGCTGCCGAATGAACCGGGTGTCTCATAGCCCACGCTGGTGACGAGCGGGAGGGCGAACGCCTGGGCCAGCCACGCGCCCAGGTCAGAGTGGCGCGGATCTTCAATACAGGCCAGCGGATCGTGGAAGGAGACAACCCAGGCGGGGTGGATCTTATGGATAAGCTGGCACAGCGCCTGCGTTTCCGGCTCCGATCCGGGTTTATCGCCCGTGAGCAGCACCACGTCCCGCTCCTCGGCGGAGCTGTTCCAGCGATATACCGTTTCCCCTGCGCGCCAGTTTGCCGCAGGGAAATTACGGTTCAGGTCGATTCCTCTCGCATTCGCCCGTAATCCAAGCTGACAGCCGTCCGGATTCACGGCAAGAATCACGTGGTGACGTCGCAATGCCGGGGTCAGCGTCCGCAGCGCGCACGAGAGCGTGACGACAGACGAGTTCTCATCTCCGTGCGTGCCGGCAATAACCAAACCGCTGTCGCGATCGGCATCGGGGGCCGGGAACCAGATCAGCGATGCGCCTAAAAATGAGCGGCCATATTGTTCAGCGCCCGGAGGGAAGGCGCCGCGTTCCGCGCGGGGTCGGGTGGTTGCCATACGATATCCTGATAACGAAGTCTCTACAGGCAGTGTTGTGCAAAAGCCGCTGTTAATCAAATAGTTTCCTTAACGGCTGAGAATTGCCTTAAATCACTATTCAGGCGTAAGTTGTTTGCATTTCTTACTGTCGAAACAAATAATTACGCATCTGCTTTTTACCTGTATTTTTTAAAGGGGATCTTATGAAGCATCCTGTTTCGCGTCTTTTTGCCGCACTGTGCCTGTGCGGACTCTCTTCACTCTCATACGCTGCTGATGTGCCACAGGGCACGGTGCTGGCGCAAAAACAGGAGCTGGTCAGACACATTAAAGACGAACCGGCTTCGCTCGATCCCGCAAAAGCGGTGGGGTTGCCAGAGATTCAGGTGATTCGCGATCTTTTCGAAGGGCTGGTAAATCAGAATGAGAGAGGGGAACTGACTCCGGGCGTGGCGACGCGCTGGCAGAGCAACGATAACCGAATCTGGACGTTCACCCTGCGCGATAACGCAAAATGGTCTGACGGTACGCCGGTTACCGCGCAGGATTTTGTCTACAGCTGGCAGCGTCTGGTTGATCCGAAAACGACCTCTCCGTTTGCCTGGTTTGCGGCGCTGGCAGGCATCAGCAACGCGCAGGCCATTATTGATGGTAAAGCGGCGCCAGATACCCTGGGCGTGACGGCGGTGGATGCCAGAACGTTGCGCGTCCAGCTGGATAAACCGCTACCGTGGTTTAGCAACCTGACGGCAAACTTCGCCTTCTATCCGGTGCAAAAAGCCAATGTTGAAAGCGGGAAAGAGTGGACGCGTCCGGGAGCGCTGGTCGGTAACGGGGCCTACGTTCTGAACGCGCGCGTGGTGAATGAAAAACTGGTTGTCGTGCCGAACACCCACTACTGGGACAATGCGAAAACTGTCCTGCAAAAAGTGACCTTTATTCCGATTAATCAGGAATCGTCCGCCACGAAACGCTATCTGGCAGGGGATATCGATATTACCGAATCGTTCCCGAAAAACATGTATCAGAAGCTCCTGAAGGATATTCCTGGCCAGGTGTATACGCCGCCTCAGCTCGGGACCTATTACTACGCGTTTAACACACAAAAGGGCCCGACCGCCGATGCCAGGGTCCGTCTTGCGCTGAGCATGACTATCGATCGCCGCATTATGGCGGATAAGGTACTGGGTACCGGCGAGAAACCGGCCTGGCATTTCACCCCTGACGTGACGGCGGGCTTCACGCCTGAACCTTCACCGTTTGAGCAGATGTCCCAGCAGGAGCTGAACGCTCAGGCCAAAACCTTGCTCCAGGCCGCAGGCTACGGCCCTCAGCGTCCGCTGAAGCTGAACCTGCTGTACAACACGTCGGAAAACCACCAGAAAATCGCCATTGCGGTGGCGTCCATGTGGAAGAAAAACCTCGGTGTGGATGTCAAGCTGCAAAATCAGGAGTGGAAAACCTACATCGACAGCCGCAACACCGGCAATTTTGATGTGATCCGCGCGTCATGGGTGGGGGATTACAACGAGCCCTCGACCTTCCTGTCCCTGCTGACCTCTACCCACAGCGGCAATATCTCGCGCTTCAACGACCCGGCTTACGATAAAATTATCCACCAGGCGACGCTCGAAACCACGGCGAAAGCGCGTAATACGGACTACAACATGGCGGAGAAAATCCTCATGGAGAAAGCGCCGATCGCGCCTATTTACCAGTACACCAACGGTCGTCTGATTAAGCCGTGGGTGAAAGGGTATCCGATTAATAACCCGGAAGACGTGGCGTATAGCCGGACGATGTATATTGAGAAGCACTGATGGTTAATGCGAACTGGCGCACGTGAGCGCCAGTTTTGCCATGGATGATACCGCGCTGTGCTTTCCGGCAGCGATGAGACCGTGACGTATTATTCTAACAACGCATTAAACTTCGCCAGCCACTGCGGATGGGCGGGCCACGCGGGAGCCGTCACCAGGTTGCCGTCAACATGTGCCTGATCGATGCCGATCGTGGCATAGTGTCCCCCCGCGAGACGGACCTCAGGAGCACAGGCCGGGTAGGCGCTACAGGTACGGCCTTTCAGGATGCCCGCGGCAGCGAGCAGCTGCGGGCCATGGCACACCGCCGCAATCGGTTTGCGCGCGGCGTCAAACGCCTGTACCAGCTTTAACACGTCCTCATTTAACCGCAGATACTCGGGCGCTCTCCCGCCGGGGATGAGCAGCGCGTCGTAGTCCTGCTCCTTTACGGCGGAAAAGTCGGCGTTGAGGGTAAAGCGGTGACCGGGTTTTTCGCTATAGGTCTGGGCGCCGTCGAAATCATGGATTGCCGTTATGATGTAGTCGCCCTTCGGTTTGTCGGGGCAGACGGCATCCACCTGATGACCAACCATCTGTAACGCCTGAAAAGGCACCATGGTTTCGTAATCTTCGGCATAATCGCCCACCAGCATCAGGATCTTCTTGCTCATCATTCCTCTCCCTTGTCATTAAAGATGATTAAGATATAGCCTGGCGTGGCTGAAATGCCGGAAATAAAAAAGCCCGTCAGAGCACGGGCAACATAAGCAAGTGAATAAGTGATTCGTTATCAACGTAGTTGGAGGATAACGACGCGTATCTTACGCGGCCGTCAGGCTGGCAGATACCTGACAAATTCGGTAGGTGAAACACGATATTAAACGTGCGTTAAGGGGCGTCGAAGGTCGGGTAAAGACTATTTTCGAGAAACTCGACGAGATACCAGATTTCCCCGCTAAAAATAAACCAGAAGCCAAATATAATAAGGAGCAAAATAATTAAGGTGAGTATTATTTCTGTTTTGCCCATTGCAGATTTTACCCACCTGACGTTAATTTATTCGAGGCAGGCATTGTAGCGGGGCTTTCCCGTATACTCCAGTTTCATGCTGCAAGGACTTTATTGCGCCCATCATTTTTAGCGCGATACAGCGCATCGTCTACACGCTTAAACAGCTCATCAATCGTCTCCCCCGGGTTATGTCGCGCCACGCCAATGCTGACGGTAAACCGTGGTAAGCCCGGAATCGTAATGCGGGCAACGGCTGCACGGATCGACTCGGCAATCTGCAACGCGGTGTCGAGAGAGGTATGCGGCAGCAGGATGACGAACTCTTCGCCCCCCCAGCGGAACACCATGTCGTTCTCCCGACTACAGGCTTCCAGCGTTCGGGAGAGGGCAATAAGCACCTCATCGCCCTTCAAATGGCCAAACAGGTCGTTGATGTTTTTGAAGTGATCGGTGTCAACCAGCAGCAGGCTAAACTGCTGCTGGGCAGGTCGATTATTGAGATTGTTGGGGTCGGTAATCGCGTAGAACTGGCGTCGGTTGAGTAACCCGGTCATGGAGTCACGTAACGCGGCATGTTCCAGCTCTTGCTCCAGTCTTTTTTGCTCGGTGATATCGTGGATGATGCACAGCATCAGCTTGTCACCGTAGATCTCAATGGGCCCGGCATACGTCTGAACATGGCGGGTGGAACCATCGGCAAGGCGGTGAACAAAGTTGAGCGGCTTATGGCCGCCGGGCAGCGCGGCAATCGCGGTCATAATGGGCATCACGTCTCGCCCCAGGGTATTGATTTCCCAGGTATGCTTGCTGCACATACCATCATGCGAGTAACCGTAAAAATTGAGCGCAGCCAGGTTGGCATCAACAATCTGACCATCGCGGGCAGGATCGATTAACAGCATCGGCGCGCTGTTGGTCTGAAAAAAACGGGCGTAAAACCCCTGTTTTTTTCGCCGGTAGGTTGCGGAGCGGCTGGCCTTCAGTCCTGAGAGGATATGTTGGGCGATCCCCTCGAAGACAATCACATCTCCCCAGGGGGCGTAACGGGCAAGCGAGAGACGACAGCTTAACGGCGTATCCAGCCCATCCCGGCTTCTTATTGTCCAGATTTCGACGATCTCCTGCTCGGTTTTCAGTTCAGGTACATACATCGACAGGAGAGCTTGTGCATTCGCGGAATAGATGCCTTTACGCAGCTGATCGAGCGTCTTATCTCCCATAAGCTGCATTGCGACCACGTTCGCAAAAACGATCTCTTCCGAAACGGGTGAAATAAGCCACACGGGTGTTTTAATGACGTTCAGCGCTTCAAAACCGTTTTGCGACATAGGCATTTCCTGTTCATCGGCTTAATACGCCTGACAATCATGACAGACGTGACTCGTGTGTTCTGCTTTGAAACATACTCTACTAAACCCCGTCAGGCATGGTTTTTTTGTGAAATAAATGCGGCGTCCGTTTGAATTTTATTAAGGGGGATAATTTGCTTTTCTGAGTTTATCTGCAGAAGCAGCCACGGCACCTGTTCGGCAGGTAAGGGGCGGGAGAAGAGGTAACCCTGCAGGTAGTCGCAGCCGAGACGGGTGAGAACCGCCTGCTGTTCTTCCGTTTCAATCCCTTCTGCCACCACGTTCATCTCCATGGTGCGGGCGATACTCATAATGGTTTCAACCAGCTTGTAGGTTTTTTCATTTTCCAGCATCGACGTTACAAAGCTTTTGTCGATCTTGAGCTCTTTTGCCGGCAGCACGCTCAGCATCAGCAGGTTGGAGTAGCCCGTACCAAAATCATCAATCGAGACGGTGATCCCCGCATGATTAAAAGCGTTGAGCAACTCAATGCTGCGGTCGAGATTTTTCAGCGCGGTGCTCTCCGTGACCTCAAGGATCAGCCTGGACGGGGACAAGTTATATTTTTCCAGCATCGACGATACGATGTGGAAAATGTCCGGCTGCTCGAACTGGACGGGGGATAAGTTGAGCGATAACGTCCACTGGCTGAACCCTTGTTCAGTCCAGAAATGCAGCTGTCGACATGCCGCTTCAATGGCCCAGTTGCCCACCGGAATAATTAAGCCGGTTTGCTCCAGCGAGGGGATAAACAGACCAGGCAGCACAACGCCTTGCTCAGGGTGCCGCCAGCGCAGCAGGGCTTCAAAACCATGGATAGTCTTCTCTTGCGCATACCAGGTTGGCTGGTACCACAGTTCAAACTGATCGCGCTCAAGCGCCTGAGAGAGCTCCTGAAGAAAACCGGGTTTTGCCGGGATTGCTGTCGACATCTCGGTTCTGTAACGCGCCCAGCCGTTGCGGCCGTCGTCTTTGACGTGATGCAGGGCTGCATCAGCTTTGAGTTTCAGTTCATGCAGCGTCCCGCCATCCTGAGGATAGAGGCTGACGCCCGCACTCATTGTCGTGTTAAGCGTATGACCACAGATCGAAAGAGGACGTCGCACATCCTCGAGCAGCGACGCGAGCAGGGCGTTGAGTTTGTCGTCGTCACATTCCGGCACCAGCAGGATAAAAGCGTCACCTCCCAGCCTTGCCAGGGTCATCTCACGCGAGAGCCGGGAAGTGATGCGTTGTGCGACGGTGATCAATAACTCATCGCCGACGCTGTGACCCCAGGTATCGTTGACGCGTTTGAAGTGATCGACGTTCAGGAAAATAACGGCAAATTGCCTGTTGCTCAGCAACGCGCTGCGCAGGCAGTCCTGCATGCGGAGATCCATCTGATGGCGATTCGCGAGTCCGGTGAGCGCATCAAAGCGCGCCTGGAGCTCAAGCTGCCGATTGAGTTGTCGAAGATTATCCGTCAGCCGGCCGGTGCGCCGGTGAGAATCGATAAGGGAAATAATTAACATCACGCCAAGCAGGCAGAGCGTGGTGACAGAAACCCAGATGGATAACCCCAGCTCGCCGATCCCGCCGGGGAGGGTATGCGACATTTCCGGGTAATGCGCAGCGCTCATGCCGGTATAGTGCATCGCACAAATGGCGGCACCCATGACCAGGGCGGCGAGAAGGCGCTCGATAAAAACCCCTTTGTCTCGCAGGCGGAAAGCCAGCCACAGCGCCGTGCCGGACGCCACCACGGCAATGACCACCGACAACCCCACAATGCGGCGATCCCAGATAATGCTGCCATCCAGCATCAGGGCAGCCATACCGATATAGTGCATAGATACCACGCCTGCGCTCAGGATAGCCGTGGCAACGATCGGTCGAAACGAAGAACGTTTTTTTCCCGCGACGGCAATATCAAGGGCCGTAATCGACGCAATAATCGCGACGCCCAGAGACGCAAGGGTTAACCAGAGGTCATAGCGCATCATCATCGGCATCTGCATCGACAGCATGCCGATAAAGTGCATCGACCAGATGCCGATCCCCAGCGTCATACCCCCGGCAATGCGCCAGAACAGGGCAGCCTTTCGGCTGGAAAGGGGGATCTTTCCGGCACTGTCCAGCGCCACAAAGGAGGCGATAAAGGCCACCAGATAAGAGATAGCGATTAACACAGGGTCCCACGATATATTGAGCATTATGCAATCCCACGCCTGAGAGGGTTACCGATTTCGCCTGCCGGGCACATCTTAATCTGGCAACGAACATGCGCATTCAAACAATATTAGTTATTTATCGTGAAGCATGACCAGTCATATTAATACTCTACATCGCATTAAGAATATAAAATATATTCTCATTGTTAACGTATTAAGCATTGCTAAACAAGAGCGAATAAAAGTAGCAAAGCTCCTTAAATATAACGGCGATTGTATCGGTTCGCCGCAGCGGATGGTATCGCTTAACGTGGCGGCAGACCAGTATCACAGCATGCTGCGAAGAACATTTTCACTAATACGCTTTTTTCATCTGACTTAAGCTAAATCCCAGGCTGCTAACGGCGAAACAACAAACCCGTGAAGTTTCCGAGGAAAAACGTTTGTGCCAATGCTATAAGTCTAGATGCCGACCAAAATATAAAATGTGGGTATCATCATGCTAAGAAATATTAGTGTCAGAACCTTTATTATCGGGTTCCTTTTATCGCTATTTTTGGTAAACGCAGGTGTCGTTGTTCTAATTTCCAGCAAGCCCTCTCTCTTTATTTCCCTTAACGCTATCAATTTCGTTGCGCTATTTTTGCTTTGGGTCTATATGACCCGGTATCTTGTGACGCCGATCAATACGGTGAAGAAAAGTATTGAAGAGGTGACTGCCGGCAACCTGGGGGTTTCTATCCCGGAGTTTGGCAATAACTGTGCGGGGCGACTCATTCCCGGGATCAACAGCCTGTCCGGCAACATTGCGACGCTGGTGCGTGAGATCAGGGCGTCATCGCAAACCGCCATGACCTTATCGGATCAGCTCTCGACACGTAGCGCTCAGCTCTCGGTAAAAACCGAACAGCAGTCTGCGTCTTTAGTGCAAACCGCAGCCAGCATGGAGCAAATGGCGGCGAGCACTAAAAATAACGCCGATAACACCCGCCTGGCGAGTGAACAGGCGAATATGGCGACGCTGCAGGCGCGTAAGGGCGGGGAGCTGATGGGGCAGGTTGCCAACAATATGCAGTCCATAACCGAATGCGCCCAGCAGATGACGGAGATCATTTCGCTGATTGACGGCATTGCGTTCCAGACCAATATTCTGGCGCTCAACGCGGCCGTTGAGGCGGCAAGAGCGGGCGACCATGGAAAAGGTTTTTCTGTCGTTGCGGAAGAGGTCAGAAACCTGGCGCACCGCAGCGCAGAGGCCGCGAAGAATATCAAAGCGCTGATTGAAGTCACCAGCAGTAACGTCACGCAGGGCGCGACCGTGGTGTCGCAGGCAGAGAAGAATATGCATGAAATCGTGACGGGCTCGGGAAACGTCAGTCGCTTAATGGATGAAATCTTCGCGTCGACGTCTGAGCAGGAGAAAGGTATTTCCCAGATCACGCTGGCGCTTTCGGAGCTGGAGCGGGTCACGCAAAGCAACGTGGCGATGGCGGAGGAACTCAACGGCTCCTCGGATGTACTGCGCAATCAGGTGATTGAACTCCAGGCCCGCACCCGGAATTTCAGATTGGATCACGGGTCTTCGTCCCCATTACCGACCGGCTCACCCTCCTTCCTCCAGCAGCCAGAGCACTCTCTCTGAAAGCGACACGAAGCCTGGCATGCCAGGCTTTTTTCATACATCTGCCCACCCAGCTCAATTCCCGAGCGATTTCAGCGCGATGGAATACATAGTTGTTGCTTAACCCCTCATGAAAGCTAGACTGACACCGAAAGAGTTAAAAAGGTGGAGGTGCTGTGGAAAGCATTAAAGGATCTGAACTTAACGTTCCTGACGCAGTTTTTGCGTGGGTGCTGGACGGCCGCGGCGGTGCCCGACCGCTGGAAGATAATGATGCGATCGACAGTGCGCATCCCTGCTGGCTGCATCTGAACTATACCCATCCGGACAGCGCTGACTGGCTGGCGTCGACCCCGCTCTTGCCCAATAACGTGCGCGATGCGCTGGCGGGTGAAAGTCTGCGGCCCCGCGTAAGCCGCATGGGTGACGGGACGCTGATTACCCTCCGCTGTATTAACGGCAGCACGGATGAACGTCCGGATCAGCTGGTGGCGATGCGGGTCTATATGGACGATGGGCTGATTGTCTCCACCCGACAGCGTAAGGTCCTGGCGCTGGATGACATCGTCAACGATCTGAAAGAGGGCACGGGGCCGATCGACTGCGGCAGCTGGCTGGTGGATGTCTGTGACGCGCTTACCGATCACGCCAGTGAGTTTATTGAAGAGTTGCACGACAAAATCATCGACCTGGAAGATAACCTGCTCGATCAGCAGATCCCGCCGCGCGGTTTTCTGGCCTTATTGCGCAAGCAGCTGATTGTTATGCGTCGCTACATGACGCCGCAGCGCGACGTGTATGCGCGGCTGGCCAGCGAAAGGCTCGCCTGGATGAACGACGACCATCGGCGCAGAATGCAGGATATTGCCGACAGGCTGGGCCGCGGGCTGGATGAAATTGATTCCTGTATTGCCAGAACGGCGGTGATGGCGGACGAAATCGCGCAGGTGATGCAGGAGTCGCTGGCGCGAAGAACCTATACGATGTCCCTGATGGCGATGGTGTTTTTACCGAGCACGTTTCTGACCGGGTTGTTTGGCGTCAACCTGGGCGGAATTCCGGGTGGCGCTTATCGCTACGGTTTTACGGCGTTTTGCGTGATGTTAGTTGTTTTGATTGGGGGTGTTGCATGGTGGTTGCATCGTAGTAAATGGCTGTAAATTTACGCTTTTTTCATCTTTTTCCGGGATTAAAACGCTCTTTTAATTGAGCGAAGTCAATAAACATCTACCCCGTAAGGTGCAATATTACTCCCGCAGGTGAATGCAACGTCAAGCGATGGGCGTTGCGCTCCATATTGTCTTACTTCCTTTTTTGAATTACTGCATAGCACAATTGATTCGTACGACGCCGACTTCATAGTCGGCTTTTTTTTGCCTCCTGATTCTGAGCGTCTACCCTAAAAGGGATGACAGCAAATTATGGAGGGAATGATGAGCATCCTTAACGCTCTGCTACTGCCACAATCGCGTCAATCCGATCCTATCCCCAGCGATCCGGTACCTATGCCCGATCCCATCCCGCGTCCCCAGCCGATGCCCGACCCGCCGCCCGATGAAGAACCGATTAAATTGTCGCATCGAACCGCGAGATCTGCGAGGATACGCGCCATCTGACCGCAAAGATCACCACGAGAGACAATTGTGACCGCTTTTTCTACCCTGAATGTTCTGCCCGATGCCCAACTCGCTAACCTCAACGAGTTGGGATACCTCACGATGACGCCTGTTCAGGCGGCCGCCTTACCCGCCATTCTTGAGGGCCGTGACGTGCGCGTGCAGGCGAAAACGGGCAGTGGGAAAACGGCGGCCTTTGGCCTTGGCCTGTTGCAGCATATCGATGCGGCGCTTTTTCAGACCCAGTCTTTGGTGCTGTGTCCGACCCGCGAGCTGGCAGACCAGGTTGCGGGTGAACTGCGTCGCCTGGCACGTTTCCTGCCAAACACCAAGATTTTAACCCTCTGCGGCGGGCAGCCGTTCGGTGCCCAGCGTGATTCGCTTCAGCATGCGCCGCACATTATTGTCGCGACGCCGGGACGCCTGCTCGATCACCTGCAAAAAGGCACGGTCTCACTGGATGCGCTACAAACGCTGGTGATGGATGAGGCCGATCGGATGCTGGATATGGGCTTCAGCGAGGCCATCGACGAAGTGATCCGTTTCGCACCGGCCGATCGCCAGACGCTTCTGTTCTCAGCAACCTGGCCGGAAGCTATCGCCGCCATCAGCGGGCGCGTGCAGAAAAATCCTCTTACCATTGAAATCGACAGCGTAGATGCGCTGCCGGCCATCGAACAGCAGTTCTTTGAAACCTCGCAGCAGGGGAAGATCCCGCTCCTGCAGAAATTACTGAGCCAGCATCAGCCTGGCTCCTGCGTGGTGTTCTGTAACACCAAAAAAGACTGTCAGTCGGTTTGTGATGCTCTGAATGCCGCCGGGCAGAGCGCACTGTCGCTGCATGGCGATCTTGAACAGCGCGATCGCGATCAGACGCTGGTCCGTTTCGCGAACGGCAGCGCCCGCGTGCTGGTGGCGACCGACGTCGCTGCGCGCGGTCTGGATATTAAATCGCTTGAGCTGGTGGTGAACTTTGAACTGGCGTGGGATCCGGAAGTGCACGTGCACCGTATTGGCCGCACCGCGCGCGCCGGGAACAGCGGTCTGGCGATCAGCTTCTGCGCTCCGGAAGAGGCGCAGCGCGCCAATATTCTCTCTGAGATGCTGCAGATTAAGCTGAACTGGATGAATCCCCCAGCCGGCGTCAGCCTTGTGCCGCTGGAGGCCGAAATGGCGACCCTGTGCATTGATGGCGGTAAAAAAGCCAAGATGCGTCCTGGTGATGTACTCGGTGCACTGACCGGGGATGTGGGGCTGGACGGGGCGGATATCGGTAAGATTGCTGTCCATCCGGCGCATGTCTACGTCGCGGTTCGCCAGGCGGTTGCCCATAAGGCATGGAAGCAGCTGCAAAACGGGAAAATTAAGGGTAAAACCTGCCGCGTACGTCTGCTGAAATAAAGCATGAAGCGTCTCAGACGGTGTTTCTGAGACGCTAACCGCTTACTTCACTTCAAGCACGTTCAGACGCAACGCTTCAAACTGATTGTCATCGTCTTCCGGCTGCCAGCCTGCTGGCTGCATCGGGATCTCTTCCCGGTCAAACGCCAAATCTCCGCCGTTCACGACTTCTGACTCGTGATTGATGCCTTTAAAGTCGAACAGTTCCACATCCGCGAGATGGGAAGGGACGACGTTCTGCATGGCGCTGAACATGGTTTCGATACGACCCGGATAGCGCTTATCCCAGTCGCGCAGCATGTCGCCAATCACCTGACGCTGCAGGTTCGGCTGAGAGCCGCAGAGGTTACATGGAATGATCGGGAACCCTTTCGCCTGAGAGAAACGCTCAATGTCTTTTTCACGGCAGTAGGCAAGCGGGCGGATCACAATATGTTTACCGTCATCACTCATCAGCTTAGGCGGCATACCTTTCATCTTGCCGCCGTAGAACATATTGAGGAACAGCGTTTGCAGGATATCGTCGCGGTGATGGCCCAGGGCAATTTTGGTCGCGCCCAGCTCGGTCGCGGTGCGATACAGAATACCGCGGCGCAGACGAGAGCACAGAGAGCAGGTGGTTTTCCCTTCAGGAATTTTCTCTTTCACAATACCGTAGGTATTTTCTTCGACGATTTTGTACTCAACGCCCAGATTTTCGAGGTATTCCGGCAGAATGTGCTCCGGGAAGCCCGGCTGTTTCTGGTCAAGGTTGACCGCCACCAGGGAAAAATTCACCGGCGCGCTTTGCTGAAGATTACGCAGGATCTCCAGCATGGTGTAGCTGTCTTTACCCCCTGACAGGCAAACCATGATGCGGTCGCCTTCTTCAATCATGTTGAAGTCTGCAATGGCTTCGCCCACGTTACGGCGCAGTCGCTTTTGCAGTTTATTCAGGTTGTATTGCTCTTTTTTGTTAATCTCTTGATTCTGTTGCATTGAGTACTACCTTCGGAGCCAGCAGGGGCAAAAATTGTATGCCGCGTATGGTACGGATTCCGGCGGCGAATGCCAGCACGTTTTACTGCTGCGTGAAATCTGGCGCCGATACGTGATAAAGGGTAGCGTTCAGACGTTTGGATACGATAGCGACTTTATGGCAAACGGCGCAGTTGTGGCGCAATCATCTCCGCCAGTATCAATGTTGAAGATTAGCAGTAAGCATGCTGTAATGAGCTTACTTAATTTGAGGGTAACTTGAGCTTAGAATTAAAAATGATAAAAACTTCTACTCTTTTCCTTTGTACTTTCTTATTTTCAAGTATGGCTTTTGCAGAAAATCACTACATACCTCTACTTTATAACTTATCGACTATGTTTGATTTCAATCCAGTTAAGGGGGCTGTTAAATCCTTAGATACTGATGTTGAGGAGAATGGAAAAATCACTTATAAAATCTCCATCAGACTGAATAAAAATGGTTGTGTTGATAGCTTAAACCTTGATAATGTTTCTTCTAGGCATGAAACCATTCTAAAATATACAAATGGAAGTCTTATTGGCCATAGAGATGGCAAGTCTTTCTCAATACAACTTGATGAAAAATGTCACATTTTGAGTAAAAATGAAAATGGTGACGAGTTGCGTTACACTCTTTACCCGAATGGATTAATTAAAGACACCTATTTTTTAGGCAAAAAAATATCTGAACATTTTTATGATGAAGACGATAATTTGACGCGCTCTGAATTTTATAGTTCAGAAAGCGTTATGTCTAAAAATGAAATATCTTATGTTGATAAAAAAAGAAAGCCTCTTGATTATAAACTAATAAACTCATCAGTTTTCTCGGAGGGATATACAGCAACCAGTTCTTGTAATTATAACGAAATGCTTGTGCCTGAAATATGTAATGCCACAGTACAGAACGCAGGTAATCCGGCGCCGAAACCAGTTTCAATGACAGCGCATACGAAAGTTGAATTCTACTAGACTTAAACGATTCCAATAAGCTACCTCCGGCGTCAGGTTATTCAGGCATTCATGAGGACGCTCGCTGTTGTATTCATTCAGCCAGCGTTCAGTGATTTCCCGTGCTTCATTCAGCGTTCAGAACAGGTAAAAATCCAGGGTTTCTGTCCGGTACGTCCGGTTGAACCGTTCGATAAACGCATTCTGCGTCGGCTTACCCTGCTTGACTTGCTTATCGGATAAACCATTACAATGTTCATCTGCGGTTGGGCTTGGTAATGGCTAACTCCATTTAAACGATGCGTTTTCTTTATTGAATGTTATTGATGCATTACTCCATTCCTTGCCATCAAGTAACATTTCCACACACTGGGTAGGGTAGAGGTCATCGGCTGGCTGGAACCGCTCATATTCGGAGTCAGGGTTAAGCATCACATCATGATTAACGTTGACTATCCATCCATCGGGGTTTTCAGGATCGGATTGGCGAGTGCATAGCAGTCTGGCCTGGTAGAAGTCATCCGGGAGCCCTTCCAGCATGCAACCGGTAGCCCACTGGATAAGCTGTTCATTTGAATATTTCTGAGGAGCGGTATGTGTTTCTTGCTGTTTGCTGATTAATCGCTTAAATGTGTTCAGAAAGGGGAACATGTCATTTTCCTTTAGCTTGTAAGTCAGGCATTGTAGGGCAATTAGCGAGATTAGATCCATTCAATGGTTAATATCACCGCTAGCGCATAACGCCATTGATTTTCCTTCCATGGGATAAAGCAGACATTATTTGATATAAAATCTTCGACAAGACGTAAACCAAAGCACAAGCCCAGCGCCACCCATGATCCCTGTGTGCCAGAGCGGAAGTAACTTACATTGTGCTAGGGTGTTTTATCGGGACGAGTTCAACGAAGGTACTGGCTGAATGCAAGAGGAATTAAAGATGAATGTAGAGACGGCCCGCTTAATCCTGGAACCCTACAATGATTCACATTATGAAGGCTTAAGGGTAATGGATAGTGATGCTGAGGTGATGCGCTATATCAATAAGGGTATCGTTAAAACGCCCGAAGAAACCTGGGAGGGCATCAGAAGGGTGCAGGCTCGCTGGGATAAGTATCACTTCTCGTGGTGGGCTATCAGAGAGAAATCTTCTGGTGCGATCGTTGGTGCAGCATGCCTCCAGCACCTGGCGAACGTGGAGGGGGCACCATTAGAGATTGGCTGGCGCCTCGTGCCTGAACACAATGGCAAAGGCTATGCTACAGAGGCAGCGAAAGCGATCGTTGATTACGCTGTAGAACGGGTGGGAGCATCTTATCTGGTGGCCGTGGCCGATCCAGAAAATATCGCATCGCAGCGTGTAATGAAAAGGTTAGGTATGTCTTATAAAGCCATAGAGCGGCATTACGATACGGAATGCGTTGTGTACGAGCTTAACATGAGTAAGCCTGCTTAATTAAGCGACACATCACTGCCACTTTATCTCAGCTTACAGCACCTCAACCAATTCAAATTCTTCTGCGATCAGTTCCATATCTTCAGAAAAATGGCCTTCGCGGAAGAAAAATCGCTGATGCTCTTTCCGCCAGTATTCAAGGCTTAAATCACCTTCACCCTCTTTGCGAGCGAATTCCTCATTAACATCGCAAAAACGCACCAGTCGCATGGAAACCAGCCGGATCACACAGACCGGGACATTCTGACCATCAAGGATTATGTTGTAGCTTCCTATCCGTGGAGCAGAGACATCCTGCGAGTACGAGGCAAAAGATCCGCAGGTGGCCGTTTTGAGCCCTTTTTTAATCAGGTCCGCAAGCGCGTTCGCCAGTTCCGGGCTGTCACCCATTTGCCAGGCCGCTGCGCCTGGGTACGTCGTTTTTAATTCTTCAACCTTAACCATTCAAATCCCTTCTCAATCCTTGACCATAAGAAACATAATAGCGGTTTTAGCATAAACTCCCTCGATATTTGAAGCGTAATCGGCTTTCCTTCTATTTTTGTACACAGGCTGCCTGGAATACAAAGGGTTGCATGCATTGGTTGTGTAAATATATTCTTATGGGGTATCTGTGTGGTGAATCTGCTGCCTGCACCCCGGCGCGTGACGTTATAATCAGTAACGAGTCATCGGGATGCTATCGGCACCACGCATTTTCTGTAACTTTTATCCCATTGGAAGGGGTTAGCGTGTTCAAGCTTAATACATCTCTACTGGCGGTTTTGCTGCTGTCAGGCTGTAGCTCCGATCTGGTTCTCAACCCACCTAAGCAACCTGAATACAAGTCGATGCCTGAAATAACGCAGTCTGTGACGCCATCACAACAGCGTGCAATCATGGCTGGCGAGCGGCCTGACTGGTCAGAAAGAACGCCGGTCAAGACAATAAAGCAATACTAATAAGCACTTAACAACCAGGGCTGCCGTTCGGCGGCCTTTTTATTTACCCATTTGAGAAGGTGCAAAGACGGAGCCTGGTTTGGGGAAAATTTCTGACGGCGGACATGGTATTTCTTTCTTTATCAACCATGCTTAAGGCGAAGATAATTCAATCACTTCAGCATCACCGAAGCGGCAACGTCACTCGAGTCGAGAACCCTGAATGCGCCATGCACCTATCTCCATAGCTGCAGCCACGGCAATTTTTGTGCTGGGCGTTTTTATCATCAATATCCAGGTCTGGTACTCGGCGCGGGCTGACAGCCTTGCCGGGGCGCACTACGTCGTCAGGAATATGCACGTCATTCTTACAGAAGCTCATCATGCGACCCAGGTTGCAATGCGGCTTGCTGAGAATGAGTGTGATGCTGAAGGACAGTATCGGCTCGGCACTGAAGCGGCATTACAACCCCATCTGAGAACGATCGTTATTCTGAAAAAAGATGTGGTCTGGTGTTCCTCCTTGCCGGGAAACCGCGTGTTGTTGGTTAACGGGTCAGCGCTGCCTGAAGCGCCATTGTTACTTGTTCCATCGAAAAGTACGGTCAACGGCTTGCCGGTTCTGTTATACCAGACAAATCATGCCGGAAGCCGAATCATGGTGAGCATCAGCGACAGCCATATCCGGGATGCGCTGAATATGCCACTACGTGGCGTGGCGTATTCGCTGCTGGTCGGCAATCGTCGTTTAGGCCAATCAGGCGATGTCTTGACGGCAGCCCATTCAAACAACGATGTTCTGACGGTAAAAGACGTTGATTATGCCTTCGCGATTCAATTTAACGCTCCGCCTCTTTTTAGCCTGACGCGATTATTCGACCAGACCGGTGGAGTGGTGTTATTTCTGCTGCTCGTTTCCTCTCTTTCTGCTTATCTTCTGCAGCGATATCTGTCTAAGGATATTTCGCCGGAAGAATCGCTGCGGACTGCCATCTACAGAAATGAAATTATACCCTATTACCAGCCCGTCGTGAGCGGTAAAGAGGGGACCTTGCGCGGTGTAGAGGTGTTGGCCAGATGGAAGCATCCGCAATCCGGGTTTATTTCTCCCTCGTCATTTATTCCTCTTGCTGAGAAAACAGGGCTAATAATTCCACTAACTCAAAGCTTAATGCGTCAGGTTGCAACGCAGATGAATGCTATTTCTACGCTGCTGCCGGAAGGATTTCATGTCGGGATTAACTTCAGTGCGTCTCATATCGTTGCCTCTACCTTTTTTGAAGAGTGTCTGAATTACAAGCGCAGCTTTGTTCAACAGGATCTTAATCTCGTTGTGGAGGTGACCGAGCGTGAACCTCTCCACGTAGATGAACATCTCGTTAAGACCCTGAATGCGCTACATGAAATAGGGTTTGCCATTGCCCTGGATGATTTTGGAACGGGATATTCCGGCCTGTCCTACCTGCAGGACCTGCACATTGATTACATCAAAATCGACCAAAGCTTTGTTGCCAGGGTTAATGAGAATGAGGATTCCACCCTGATACTGGATTCGGTACTGGAACTGGCAAAAAAACTGTCAATCCGTATTGTGGCGGAAGGGGTTGAAACCCAGGAACAGCTTGATTACCTCATGCGCAATAACATCACGTTTTTACAGGGCTACTTCTTCTACAAACCCGTTCCTTTTAAGGAGTTGATAAAAATTCTGTTATCGAAGCCAAAGGTTAAAGTGAGGGTGGAGTGACGTTTGTCCCGTTGTCAGCAATTCCCGCCCGATACATTCATAAGTAGCGTATAATGCGGCGTCGAAAACCGCTCAACACTTCTCTGGCCAGTACTATGACCCTCAATCGCGTTTGTTATTTACTTCTGATCTTTGCTGCGATCGGCAGTCTTTTTACCTCGAGCCCTTTGGCTATGTGGTTTCTGCTCATCAATATGCTGACGTTGGTCATGTATGGTGCCGATAAAATGGCGGCGCGGAAAGGCATGCGCAGGGTGCCGGAAGCCACGCTGCTGGTATTTGGCGTAACGGGCGGCTGGCCTGGCGCGATTGTAGGCCAACAGCTCTTTCGCCATAAAACACAAAAGCAGCCGTTTAAAACCTACTTCTTCTTAAGCATTGTCGTTAGCATCGCCGTGATGGCGGCGGTTTACCATTTCTCGCCTGTTTCTTCTTTATGGCCGTTTTGACATCAAGTTAACCTGAGTTTTTCAGATGCCAGCACTACGTTGATAAGACGGTCATTCGGATAGCGCGTCGTGAATAAATCCTCCATCACTGCCAATAGTAGTAGGACTATTCTTAAGTTGTTGCTGTTTTTTGCACAATCTGAATAATACGTGCAACAACACGGACGACAACATCCCATGAAAATAGTCTCTTTTACGCTGGCAGCGCTGGTGCTTTATTCTGCACCTGCCTGGTCCGCTTTTCAGGAGCGGGAATATAATACCTGGTATATGAAAAATGCGGTGCTTTATGATATGACGCAGACCTCGGAAGGTTTTCCCGTCATGGTAAGCGTATCCCAGCCTGGGAGAAAATCCGCTAATTTGCTGGTGTCATATATTACGGAAGGCCGCTGTAGTGAGAATAATCTGCCACTTAATGTGAATGGTAAAGTGCTGCCCGCCAAATATAATTGTGTTCAAATAGGAAAGAACAGAATTGAACATTTTTCAGTGGTGGACGCGGACAGCGTCAATGGCATGGTGACGCATCTGAAATCTGATTTCACTATTCTCCTGCAAAACGATATCAAAATTTGGGCGGCAAATATCAAAGCGCCAAAATACGGGCTAACCCCGCGCTTTTAAAATCATGCTACGCTTGTTTGTTGTATCAGGAGCATGAGTATGAAGAACAAAGACGAACAAACAGGATTAGTGGGGCTGGCGATTGGGGCGGCCGTTATTGGGCTGGTTTCTGCCCAGAAACCAATCGATCGCGACAGCATTGTTGATGAGCTGGTCAGGCTCGGCAGGCAGAAAGGCGATGGTGTAGAAGATGAGGTTTTTGTCAAGGCTGCTGACCTGGTGAGGAAGGGGATCTAGCCATGGCTGATATTCGTCATGCGCAGTGCCATTGTGGCGCGGTGGCCTTTACCGTTGCGCTAACGGATGGCCTGAATACCGCGCGGCGCTGCAGTTGTTCCTTTTGTCGCATGCGGGGGGCGGTCGTCGTCTCTGCGCCGCTGTCAGGGATTACCGTGACCAAAGGTGAGGATAAGCTCACGGAGTACCGCTTCAATACGGGAACGGCACGGCACTTTTTCTGCTCGGTGTGCGGAATTTACACGTTCCATCAGCGGCGTTCTAATCCAAACGAATACGGCGTGAATGTGGCCTGCTTTGATAACGTCTCACCGTTCGATTTCCCTGAAGTGACGGTGATGGACGGGGTTAACCATCCCTCGGATGGAGATAGCGGGGTGTTTGGCTACCTCTCTTTTCGCAAGAAAGGAACAGGTCAGGCGTAATTGCCGCCTGGCCACTCTGTAATTAGCCTGGCTATAGTGGAGGGTGGTTATCTGAAACAGGAGAAACTATGCTTTGTGTTGAAAAAGACGATCCGCGTGAGGCCCCTGAATCAGGTGATAAAAAGCCTCAACCCGTAAAAAAATAACGCAACCTGTGCGTTTTCCCGCCACCGGCACTGCTGGTGGCTTTTCATTTCTCAGGAAATAATGTTAACCGCCATCAAGGTGGTTCAACACAGCACTGAGATGCCCGACAATATCAGCAAAATCAAAAATTAACGCCATCCAGATGAGCGCTAAAAGAGTTAGTACGACAACGGATACACGACCAAACAACGCTGTTATCCTTAGTGATGGAAAGGCTATCACCTGAGTTTAAACAGCTTTACCTCAACTTACCCTCAACCACGTGATTTCAGAACCTGCTTTTTGTGACGAGCTTCAAAAAACGGGGGGGCCCGCATCAACATGCGGGCTCTGGCAATCAGAACTGGTAAACCAGGCCCAGTGCCACGACATCATCCGTGCCGATGCCGTTGTTTTTGTAGAAGCTGTCATCTTCATCCAGCAGGTTGATTTTGTAATCAACGTAGGTGGACATATTTTTGTTGAAGTAATAGGTTGCGCCGACGTCAGCGTACTTAACCAGATCCTGGTCGCCCTGGCCGTTGCCAAGGTCCTTGCCTTTAGACTGCAGGTAGGAAAGGGACGGACGCAGGCCGAAGTCGAACTGGTACTGTGCGGTCACTTCGAAGTTCTGGGTTTTGTTCGCCACGGCGTCGGTGTTATCACCGTACGGCGTCATATTGCGGGTTTCAGAGTACATGGCTGCCAGATAGATGTTATTGGCGTCATATTTCAGGCCCGCAGTCCATGCATCTGCTTTGTCACCGCCCGCAGTGGTATTCATCACCTGCTCGTTGGTACGGTCAGAAGAGGTGTAGGCTGCACCTGCGGTAATACCCATGCCGAAGTCATAGGTGGTAGAGATACCGAAGCCGTCGCCGTTCTCGTGACGCGTGTCGCGACCATTGTTGGTGCCTTCCTGATTGTTGCTGGCATCTTCATTTTTGCCCTGATACTGCAGCGCAAAGTTCAGACCCTGCACCAGACCATAGAAGTCGGTGTTACGGTAGGTTGCTACGCCATTGGCGCGGCCGGTCATGAAGTTGTCGGCTTTGGTGTAGGAGTCGCCGCCGAACTCAGGCAGCATATCGGTCCAGCCTTCCACGTCGTACAGTACGCCATAGTTACGACCGTAATCGAAGGAGCCGTAGTCGCCCACTTTGATACCGGCGAAGGCCAGACGCGTCCAGGACTGGTTATCAGACCCTTCGGTGTTATTGGCCTGAATGTTGTATTCCCACTGCGCGTAGCCAGTCATCATGTCGTTGATCTGGGTTTCGCCTTTGAAGCCCAGACGCATGTAGGTTTGATCCCCGTCAGCGCCTTTATCATCGGAGAAATAGTGCAGACCATCTACTTTTCCGTACAGATCTAATTTGTTACCGTCTTTATTATAAATCTCTGCTGCATGAGTTGCGCCAGCCATTAACAGAGCCGGAATCATCAGGGCCAGTACTTTTCTTTGCATTTTGATATTCCTTTGCGGTTGTTTTTATTTAATTACCTGTTGAACTTTCCGAATACGAAAGTTGTCTCATGCTAAATCACTCCCGTGTAAGAGTAATAAATTATAATTGTTACGAACTAAGTAAAATCTAAACTGAATACATCAACGGTAATGGTCATTGGTTTGGTGAATACTTTAAGGCTAAATATATTAAATTAAAATTATTAATCAGGTATGAGTTAAGCTATTCTTGATGGCGTTATATGCCTTTAAGATTATTTATCCATAATTCGCATGAATAATATTTAGGGAACTAAATAGATATTTAATGATTATCTGGATTCGCCCGGTGTGAATACACCGGGTTTTTTTATGGCAAAAAAATGCCCGGACGCGCCGGGCAGAGAGACTAGTCGTTGGTCGCTTTTTCGGCTTTACCCGCCAGCTGCGCCAGGAAGTCATACCGTTTTTGCAGATCCGCCGCAGCGTCTTTCCATAGCTGTTCGGCCACTTCCGGCTGCTGCGCGTTAAGGCGGCGGAAGCGCTGTTCCTGCATTAACGTCTCGGCCAGAGCATCTGACGGCGGACGCGAATCCAGCGCCAGCGGTAATTTACCCTCGTCCGCACGGCGCGGATCGAACCGGTACAGCGGCCAGAAGCCGGTCGCGGTTAGCTGTCGCATCTGATCGTGGCTGAGTGCCAGGTCGTAGCCATGCTCTTCACAAGGGCTGTAGGCAATGATCAGCGACGGGCCGGGATACGCTTCCGCCTCCTGGATCGCCTTTACCGTCTGGTTAAGCTGTGCCCCCAGCGAGATTTGCGCGACGTAAACGTGACCGTACATCATCATGCTCACCCCGAGATCTTTGCGTGCCTTGCGTTTCCCGTGCTCACCGAATTTCGTGACGGCACCCAGCGGCGTGGCTTTCGACGCCTGACCACCGGTGTTGGAATAACACTGCGTATCCAGCACCAGGATATTGACGTTTTCCGTCAGGCTCAACACGTGATCCAGGCCGCCAAAGCCGATGTCATAAGCCCAGCCGTCACCGCCAATCAGCCAGATCGATTTTTCGACCAGGGCGTCCGCGTCGGTCAGCAGCTGTTCAGCGCCCGCCACGCCCTGAAGCGCCTGACGCAGCTCTGCAACCTGCTCACGACGTACCTCTGGCGTCGCGTCGGCGTGAAGCGCGTCATTGAGCCCGGCGGGGATCTGCCCGGCAAACTCCTCCAGCAGGCGCATCACGCGCGCGCGGTGCTGGTCAACGGTCAGGCGGAAGCCCAGACCAAATTCGGCGTTATCCTCGAACAGCGAGTTGGCCCACGCGGGACCGCGGCCGTTGGCGTCAGTGGTATACGGCGTGGAGGGCAGGTTGCCGCCATAGATAGACGAACAGCCGGTGGCGTTGGCAATCAGCATCCTGTCACCGTACAGCTGGGTAAGCAGCTTGATATACGGTGTTTCACCGCAGCCCGAGCAGGCGCCGGAGTATTCAAACAGCGGCGTGATCAGCTGCGAAGTGCGAATATCAATGCGTTCCAGTTTGCTGCGATCGATTTCCGGCAGATTCAGGAAGAAGTCATAATTCACTTTCTCTTCTTCGACGTGCTCCAGACGCGACATCATATTGATGGCTTTAATCTCCGGGTTCTGCCTGTCTTTCGCCGGACAGACCTCGACGCACAGATTACAGCCGGTGCAATCTTCCGGTGCGACCTGCAGAACGTATTTCTGTCCGCGCATATCGCGTGATTTCACATCCAGAGAGTGCAGGTTGGCCGGCGCGGCCTCCATCTCTTCCGGTGACACCACTTTGGCGCGAATGGCAGAGTGCGGGCAGGCTGCCACGCAGTGGTTGCACTGGGTACACAGCTCTTCCTTCCAGATGGGGATCGCTTCGGCGATGTTGCGTTTTTCCCAGCGGGTGGTGCCCATCGGCCAGGTGCCATCCGGCGGTAGGGCAGAGACGGGCAGGGCATCACCCAGACCGGCCAGCATCGCCGCCGTCACGGTCTTCACGAAATCAGGTGCCGCATCGGATACCACCGGAGGGCGGTTCGGGCTTGCGGAATTGACCGGCTGCAGCGGGACCTCAAACAGCGACTCGCGCGCCAGGGCCAGCGCTTGCCAGTTACGCTCGACCAGCTCCTGGCCCTTGCTGCTGTAGCTTTTGGCAATCGCGCCCTGCAGTTCCGCCAGCGCGCTGTCGCCCGGCAGGATATTCGTCAGATGGAAGAAGGCCATCTGCATAACGGTATTGATACGCGCGGCAAGGCCACATTCGCGGGCAATTTTCGCCGCGTTAACCACATAGAAACGGGCTTTTTTCTGGTTCAGCACCGCCTGCACTTCCTGCGGCAGGCGCGACCAGACTTCATCCGCGCTGTATGGCGTATTCAGGAGGAAAATACCGCCAGGTTTCAGGCGCTCGGCCATCTGGTACTTATCAATGAACTGCAGCTGGTGACAGCCAACAAAATCAGCCTGAGAAATTAGATACGCAGAGTGGATGGGCTGTTCGCTCACCCGCAGGTGGGAAACGGTCAGGCCGCCGGCTTTCTTGGAGTCATAGACGAAGTACCCCTGGGCGTACCACGGTGTGGAGTTCCCGATGATTTTGATGTTGTTTTTGGTCGCAGAGACGCTGCCGTCACTGCCGAGACCATAGAACAGCGCCTCAAGTTTGGCGGTCGAGGGCAGGGTATTTTCCGGCAACGACAGGGACAGATTCGTCACATCATCATAGATGCCGACGGTGAAGCGCGGCTTGGGTTTCGCTTCGCTGAGCTCGTTGAATACCGCCAGCACGCAGTCCGGCCCGAACTCTTTGGAGGACAAACCGTAGCGGCCCCCGATCACGCGCGGCAGCGTTTCACGTTCACCATGATTAAAGGCTTCTGCCAGGGCGGTCATCACATCCAGATACAGCGGTTCCGCCTGCGCCCCCGGCTCTTTGGTGCGATCGAGCACCGCAACGGTACGCGCGCTTTCCGGCAGCGCAGAGAGCAGATGTTTCGCCGAGAACGGGCGATAAAGACGCACTTTCAGCACGCCAACTTTTTCGCCGCGCGTCAGCAGCTCGTCAACAACTTCCTCGCAGGTGCCAATGGCCGAGCCCATGAGCACGATGACCCGTTCCGCCTGCGGATGGCCGTAATACTCAAAGGGTTTGTATTCCCGACCGGTCGCGGCGGCAAAGTCATGCATCGCCTGTTCAACATGGTCGTAAACCGCGTTGTACCACGGGTTCGTGGCCTCGCGGGACTGGAAATAGGTATCCGGGTTCGCCGACGTGCCGCGAATCACCGGGTGTTCCGGATTCAGGGCGCGGGCGCGATGCGCGTCGATATCCGCCTGCGGGAGGAGATTCAGGGTTGTTTCGTCAGCCAGCGGGACGATTTTGTTAATTTCGTGAGAGGTGCGGAAACCATCAAAGAAATGAATAAACGGCACCCGGCTTTTGAGCGTGGCGATATGCGATATTAAAGCAAAGTCCTGGGCTTCCTGAACGCTGCTGGCGCACAGCATCGCGCAGCCGGTCTGGCGTACGGCCATCACGTCTGAGTGATCGCCAAAGATAGAGAGCGCGTGGGTGGCAACGGTCCGCGCAGCAACGTGCAGAACGAAGGGGGTCAGTTGCCCGGCGAGTTTGTACAGCGTCGGGATCATTAATAACAATCCCTGGGAAGAGGTAAACGACGTGGAAAGCGCCCCGGTCTGAAGCGCGCCGTGCACCGTGGCAATCGCACCGGCTTCCGACTGCATTTCAACCACTCGCGGGACATCGCCCCAGACGTTTTTTAACCCGTTACCCGCCCAGGCGTCCGCCTGCTCAGCCATGGTAGAACTTGGCGTAATCGGGTAGATGGCGATAACTTCACTGGTGCGAAACGCGACTGAGGCAACTGCACCATTACCGTCAATAGTTTGCATAGGACAACACCCTTACATTGCGCAAAAAAATAGGGGTCTGTATTACGGCAACAAACCCTGAATATTATCTGTGTATTCTAGCAAACGGGGGATTTTTCGATTTTCGCTTTTGTGTCCTCGTTATTCCTGCCATCAATGAGTAGATCAAACTTTTGGCAGAAAAATTGCGAGAAATTGTTTCAGGAGCGCATAAATACGCACTTCCGCTCTCGACGACACGGGATGGGATGCCTATTATGCATAGGTTTCGCATTATTCATGGGGGAGAGAGCATGCGCTCAGCATTTTTGGTAGGGTGTGCCGCATTATTGTTGTCGGCATGCAGCAGTGAACCTGTCCAGCAGGCAACGGCCGCGCACGTGGTGCCGGGTATGAAAGCCGCGATGTCCAGCTCCGGTCAGGCCAACTGCGCGATGATTGGCGGTTCGCTGTCGGTAGCTCGCCAGCTTGATGGTTCAGCTATTGGGATGTGCGCCTTGCCAAACGGCAAACGCTGCAGTGAACAGTCGCTTGCCGTTGGAACCTGCGGTAACTACTGATTATTCTGCACGCTTAAACATCAGCGTTTTATCGGCTGTCGCCAGCGTTAACTGGTCTTCAGTCAGGTCGACCTGCGCGCCTTTGCGCAGCATGTCGCCGATGGCCTGATCCAGCTCGTTAAGCTGCGGCTCATTACAGAGCTTGCGCGTCATGGCCAGCGTTTTCACCTTCAGCTCGCCTTCGGACAATTTCCCCTGTCCGTTGAAGCGGTTACACATCTGACCAGAAACGCTGATGTTATTCACCAGGCTGATATCTGGCAGTGCGCTAAAACCGATCTCAGGTTGCGTTGTCGCGGTCTTCACGGCCTTACCGTCCACACTTTCCAGCACAAAGCGGTGGTTCTTAAGTTGCTCCGGCTGAACGGAGGCTTTACCCGGATTAACGCAGCCGGTAAGGACAAGACTGATAACACTTAACGCTATGAGCTTTTTCATTTTTCTTCTCAAACTATAAACACTGTGAATCTTTTTCCAGTGTAACGATACTCTGCCATTCGTTAATGGGGTTTATCTGAAAGTGCGGGGAGGAGCCGGGCAACGCAGCGGTTGCCCGGGATGACGTTAATGTGATTTAAACCCTGCCGCCGTCATCAGCATACGGAAGAGCATACTGACCGCAGCCAGCGCCAGTACGCTGCCGCCCCAGATAATGGCCAGCCACAGTAATCTTTTCCAGACCGGTTGTTGCATCAGTGATAACCCTCCCCATGCTGAACTTTGCCGCGAAATACGTAGTAACTCCAGAAGGTGTAGACCAGGATAACGGGAATGATCAACAGCGCGCCGACCAGCATAAAGCCCTGGCTTTGCGTCGGTGCGGCGGCCTGCCACAGGGTGATTGACGGTGGAATGATGTGCGGCCAGATGCTGATCCCAAGCCCGCTAAAGCCGAGGAAAATCAGCCCCAGCGTCAGGATAAACGGTCGGCTATGGCTGTCGGGATTATTCAGGCAGCGCCACTGATACAAACTAAAAATCACCACCAGGGCCGGGACGGGCAGCAGATAGAACAGGTTCGGCAACGTAAACCAGCGCGCCGCGATGGCCGGCTGCGCCAGCGGTGTCCAGAGGCTGATCGCCGCAATAAATGCCAGCAGCACGAGTAACAGGGTTTTCGATACCTGACGCATCCGCTGTTGCAATGCATTTTCGCTTTTCATTACCAGCCAGGTCGAGCCTAACAGCGCGTAGGCCACCACCAGGCCCGCGCCGCAAAACAGATTAAACGCGGTAAACCAGTCAAAGGGGCCGCCGGTATAGGCCCGGCCGGTGACGCTAAAGCCGTTAATGACGGCGCCCACCGTCACGCCCTGGGTAAACGTCGCCAGAATGGAACCGCCTATAAACGCCTTATCCCAGAAAGGACGGTGTGCTGGCGTGGCTTTAAAGCGAAACTCAAACGCTACGCCACGAAAAATAAGACCGATCAGCATTAATGTGAGCGGAATGGTGAGGGCATCGATAATCACGGCGTAGGCCAGCGGAAAGGCGCCGAACAGGGCGGCCCCGCCCAGCACCAGCCAGGTTTCATTCCCGTCCCAGACCGGCGCGACGCTGTTAACCATCACATCGCGATCGTCGGCGTTCTGCGTTGCCGGGAACAGAATGCCAATCCCCAGATCAAAACCGTCCATCACGATATACATCAGCGTGGCAAAGACGATGATCACAAACCAGATAATGGAAAGATCGATACCCATTACGGCTGCTCCTTATGTTCAGTTGTGACGGCAGAAAGCGGGCGCGCCGGACGTCCATCGGACTCGGTGGCGAAAGATTCATGCGGCTGCGGGCCTTTTCGGATGAGGCGCACCATATAGCTGTAACCCACGCCAAATACCGAGGTGTAAACGACGAAGAAGGCCAGCAGGCTCACGCTCATATGCAAATCGCCATGGGCAGAAACCGCATCCTTCGTGCGCTGGAGCCCATAGACCACCCACGGCTGGCGGCCCACTTCGGTAGTGATCCACCCGGCCAGAATGGCAATCAGCCCGGATGGCCCCATCAGCAGCGCAAACCACAGGAAAGGGCGCGATGAATAAACGCGCTTTTTATAGCGCAGCCAGAGTGCCGTTACCCCAAGCAGCAGCATCAGCATGCCCAGGCCAGCCATAATGCGGAACGACCAGAAGACGATGGTGGAATTCGGGCGGTCTTCCTTTGGAAACTCTTTGAGCGCCGGTACCTGTTTATCCAGACTGTGCGTCAGAATAAGGCTTCCCAGCGCCGGGATCTCCAGCCCAAAGCGGGTGCGCTCCTGTTCCATATCCGGCCAGCCAAACAGCAGTAGCGGGGTAGGCTCGCCCGGCGGGTTTTCCCAGTGCCCTTCAATGGCGGCAATTTTCGCGGGCTGGTGCTTTAAGGTGTTCAGCCCGTGCATATCGCCCACCATGGCCTGGAGGGGCGCGACAATCAGCGTCATCCACAGCGCCATTGAAAACATCGCCCGGATGGCGGGGGTATTATTCCCGCGCAGCAGATGCCATGCCGCGGATGCGCCAACAAACAGGGCGCTGCTCAGGAACGCGGCTATTGACATATGCAGCAGGCGGTAAGGGAAGGAGGGGTTAAACACCACGGCGAACCAGTCCACCGGTACCACCTGACCGTTGACGATCTCATAGCCCTGCGGGGTTTGCATCCAGCTGTTGGAGGAGAGGATCCAAAAGGTGGAAATAATGGTCCCCAGTGCCACCATGCAGGTGGAAAAGAAGTGCAGCTTCGGCCCGACTTTATTCCAGCCGAACAGCATCACGCCGAGGAACCCGGCTTCGAGGAAGAAGGCGGTAAGCACTTCATAGGTCAGAAGCGGGCCGGTAATACTGCCCGCAAACTGCGAAAAGCCGCTCCAGTTGGTGCCAAACTGGTAGGCCATCACCAGCCCGGAGACCACGCCCATGCCAAAGTTGACGGCAAAAATCTTCGACCAGAAATGGTACAGCGAGCGCCAGACCGGATTTTTTGTTTTCAGCCACAGCCCTTCGAGCACGGCAAGGTAGCTTGCGAGACCAATGGTGATGGCCGGGAAAATAATGTGGAAGGATACGGTAAAGGCAAACTGTATCCGCGCAAGGTGAAAAGCATCTAAACCAAACATGCACAGCCTCAATGTCAAACGGTGTGCTGTTATGGTATAGGGGCGAAGATCGGACGAGCAGACACAGAAAAGCGAATTTTAACCATAACAGTTGGCGTAAATTTCACGCTTTAGCCATCTGATATACCTCGCCGTTGTGGAATAAAAATATTCTTTTTATGATTTTTCCGCATTAAACCGCTTGCTTTGTCGTCAGCGTCGTGCGTTAATGGCTTTCTGGTTTTGAGTCCAAATAAATATCTGACGTAGTTTTATAAAGCAGTTCTCATCACGTTGTGCCTCTCCGCAGCCTCTCTTGGGTCTTTATCTACATTCCGATTCGTTTTGTTTAAAACCATTATGCCCAATCGGCCCATTAGTAATTTACGTTTTTACGTTTCAGGAGAAACCTATGACTTCATATATCCATTTTCGCTGCCCATGCTGTCATGGCTCGCAGTACCGTACCTCAGCCTTTGATGTGTCTGAGAAAAACCCGTTTGGCGCGAAATGCATTTTTTGCAAATCGTCGATGATCACGCTCGACCACCTGGCCGCCGCGCGTTCCGCTCAGAGCCACGTGACCGAATACCGTAAGTAATTCATCTTCCAGACTATAACAGTTCGCTAAATCTTCTCTTTTTCTCCTGCTGATATACACTGTCGGTCTTAAGGAGAATCTGATGAAAAAATACCAGCGTCTGGCGCAACAAATTATCTCGCAGATTGAGCTTGGCGTATGGCTGCCGGGCGATAAGCTGCCTTCCCTGCGAGAGCAGGTGGCAAGCAGCGGCATGAGTTTTATGACCGTTGGCCACGCGTATCAGATGCTGGAAAGTCAGGGGCGCATTGTCGCCAGACCGCAGTCGGGCTATTACGTTGCCTCGCGCCCGACCGCACAACAGCCTGCGCCACCCGCTCAGGTGATGCGTGACGAAGCGGTGGATATCAATACCTACATCTTCGACGTCTTACAGGCCAGCCGCGACCCGTCCGTTGTTCCCTTTGCTTCCGCGTTTCCCGACCCCAGGCTTTTCCCGCTTCAGCAGCTCAACCGTTCGCTGGCAAACGTCAGCAAAACCGCGACGGCGATGAGCGTGATTGAGAACCTGCCGCCGGGAAACGTCGATCTCCGCCACGCCATTGCCCGCCGCTACGCGCAGCAGGGGATGAACATCTCCCCGGAAGAGATCGTGATCACCGCAGGCGCGCTCGAAGCGCTGAATCTTAGCCTTCAGGCGGTAACCGAGCCGGGTGACTGGGTGATTGTCGAAAACCCCTGTTTTTACGGTGCGCTGCAGGCGCTGGAACGCCTGAAGCTCAAAGCGTTGTCGATTGCGACGGACGTTCGCGAGGGGATCGATCTCAATGCCTTAGAGCAGGCGCTGAATGAATACCCGGTTAAAGCCTGCTGGATCATGACTAACAGCCAAAACCCGCTCGGCTTCACGCTGAGCGCGGAGAAAAAAGCCCAGCTTGTCGCCCTGTTAACCCAGCACAACGTCCCGCTGATTGAAGATGACGTCTACAGCGAGCTCTATTTTGGACGTGAAAAGCCGCTCCCGGCGAAAGCGTGGGATCGTCAGGACATGACGCTACACTGCTCGTCCTTTTCAAAATGTCTGGTGGCCGGTTTTCGCATCGGCTGGGTGGCGGCAGGAAAACACGCGCGACGCATTCAGCAGCTGCAGCTGATGAGCACGCTTTCAACCAGTTCTCCCATGCAGCTGGCGCTGGTGGATTACCTGGCGACCAAACGCTACGACGCCCACCTGCGCCGCCTGCGGCGTACGCTGGCCGAGCGAAAGCAGCAGGCCTGGCAGTCACTTCTTCGCCATATGCCTGCAGGCGTTAAAATTCACCATAACGACAGCGGCTACTTTTTATGGCTGGAACTGCCGGCACAGCTGGACGCGGGGCTGCTGAGCGAAAAGGCCTTAACGCACCACATCAGCATTGCTCCCGGAAAAATGTTTTCCACCTCTGACGCGTGGACGCCGTTCTTTCGTTTTAATACCTCCTGGGCCTGGGGAGAGCGGGAAGAGCAGGCGGTCATTCAGTTAGGAAAATTAATTAGCACGATGCAGGAATAATCCTTTCTCCGTTATTTAAATAATCAATTCTTATCCTGATGACGGCGCTGCGACTATTTCGCGATGACCCGTCATAGGAAATCTGCATACCGTCTCTCGCGCCTAACCCCTTGTCTATAATCCAGTTAACGGGGAATGCGCCCTCGGTCACACCTTGATGAAATTTCCTGAAGCCGAACGGTGCGGCGCATTTGCGCGGTCTACGTTTAATAAGGGAGATATTTTTACGGCACGGCTGCCGCTAAATTTCATTGCGACAGGAGTAACTCTTATGAGCAAAAAATTTGCCCGCAGCAGCCTGTGCGCGCTCGGCATGACTATCATGGCCGCGCAAGCCGCAGAACCACCAAAGGCCATTGGCGACGGGGAAGGTCGACTGGATATTATCGCCTGGCCGGGATACATCGAGCGGGGGCAGACGGATAAAAACTACGACTGGGTCACCCAGTTTGAAAAAGAGACCGGGTGTGCGGTTAACGTCAAAACGGCGGCCACGTCGGATGAAATGGTCAGCCTGATGGCGAAAGGGGGATATGACCTGGTGACCGCCTCAGGCGATGCCTCCCTGCGGCTGATCATGGGCAAACGCGTCCAGCCGATTAACCCCGATCTTATCCCCAACTGGAAAACCCTCGACGAGCGGATTGTGAAAGGGGAATGGTTTAACGTCGGCGGTAAAATCTACGGCACGCCGTACCAGTGGGGGCCAAACCTGCTGATGTACAACACCAAAACCTTCCCGACGCCGCCGGACAGCTGGAGCGTCGTCTTTACCAAACAGGATCTGCCGGACGGTAAAACCAATCAGGGACGCGTGCAGGCCTATGACGGCCCGATTTACATCGCCGATGCGGCGCTGTTCGTCAAAGCGACCCAGCCGCAGTTGGGGATCAAAGACCCTTACCAGCTCACCGAAGCACAGTATGCCGCCGTGCTGAAAGTGCTGCGCGACCAGCATGCGCTGATCCACCGCTACTGGCATGACACCACCGTCCAGATGAGCGATTTCAAAAACGAGGGCGTCGTGGCCTCCAGCGCCTGGCCGTATCAGGCGAATGCCCTGAAGGCCGAGAACCAGCCCATTGCCACCGTCTTCCCGAAAGAGGGGGTGACAGGCTGGGCGGACACCACCATGCTGCACGCGCAGGCTAAACACCCGATGTGCGCCTACAAATGGATGAACTGGTCGCTGACGCCGAAAGTGCAGGGCGATCTGGCCGCATGGTTTGGCTCCCTGCCCGTGGTGCCGGAAGGGTGTAAAGCCAGCACGCTGCTGGGCGATAAAGGCTGCGAAACAAACGGTTATAATGAGTTCGACAAAATCATGTTCTGGAAAACCCCCATCGCAGAAGGCGGCAAATTTGTCCCTTACAGCCGCTGGACGCAGGATTACATCGCCATCATGGGCGGTCGTTAATTGCCCGGGAGCAGAACATGACGTACGCAGTCGAGTTTAACAATGTTTCCCGTCTGTACGGCGACGTCCGGGCGGTGGATGGGGTCACCATTGCGATCCGCGACGGAGAGTTTTTCTCCATGCTGGGGCCTTCGGGCTCCGGCAAAACCACCTGCCTGCGTCTGATAGCGGGTTTTGAACAGCTGTCAGGCGGGACGATTTCCATCTTCGGTAAAGAAGCGAGCGAACTGCCCCCCTGGGAGCGGGACGTGAACACCGTGTTTCAGGACTACGCGCTGTTCCCGCATATGTCGATCCTCGACAATGTTGCCTACGGGCTGATGGTCAAAGGCGTCGACAAGAAAAAACGCCATGCGCAGGCCCGCGATGCTCTGGAAAAAGTGGGCCTGAGCTTTGCCATCGCCCGCAAACCATCGCAACTTTCCGGCGGCCAGCGTCAGCGTGTCGCCATCGCCCGCGCGCTGGTGAACGAACCGCGCGTCCTGCTGCTGGACGAGCCTTTAGGGGCGCTCGATCTCAAGCTGCGGGAACAAATGCAGTTCGAGCTGAAGAAGCTTCAACAAGAACTCGGCATCACCTTCATTTTTGTCACCCACGATCAGGGCGAGGCCCTTTCCATGTCGGACCGGGTGGCGGTGTTCAATAACGGGCGCATCGAGCAGGTGGATACCCCACGCGATCTCTACATGCGTCCGCGCACGCCGTTTGTCGCCGGTTTTGTCGGCACCTCCAACGTTTTTGATGCGGGCCTTGCGCAGACGCTTTGCGGCATGGAGGGCATCTTTTCCCTGCGCCCGGAGCATATTCGCCTTAATGAACAGGGTGACGTTCAGGTTCAGGGCGTCGTGCAGGCCGTTCAGTATCAGGGGGCTGCCACGCGTCTGGAGCTGAAGCTCGCCGATGGCGCCAAACTGCTGGTGAGCCAGGCTAACTTCAGTGACGCCTCGCCGCTGAGCGGCATTGCGCCGGGGCAGGCGGTCATGGCGTCATGGTCGCGCGAGGCGATGATCCGCCTTCACGAGGAGAGGTGAAATGGATATGAGCGTTGCGCATCCTCCCGCCCCGCGCGGCCGCCTGAGCCGCATGACGGCCCTGTTCTGGCGAAAGCCGTCGCTCGGTCTGTTCCTGCTTCTGCTTGCGCCGCTGATGTGGTTTGGCATCGTCTATTTAGGATCGCTGCTGACGCTGCTGTGGCAGGGGTTTTACACCTTTGACGATTTCACCATGGCGGTCACGCCGGATCTCACGCTGGCGAACATTCAGGCGCTCTTCAACCCGGCAAACTACGACATCATCCTGCGCACGTTAACGATGGCGATTGCGGTGACCATTGCCAGCGCCATCCTTGCGTTCCCGATGGCCTGGTACATGGCGCGATACACCAGCGGCAAGTGGAAAGCGTTTTTCTATATCGCCGTGATGCTGCCAATGTGGGCGAGCTATATTGTCAAAGCCTATGCCTGGACGCTGCTGCTGGCGAAGGACGGCGTGGCCCAGTGGTTTCTCAGCCATCTCGGACTGGAGCCGATTCTGACCTCAATCCTGACGCTCCCGGCAGTTGGCGGCAACACCTTGTCCACCTCCGGGCTGGGACGGTTTCTGGTCTTCGTGTACATCTGGCTGCCGTTTATGATCCTGCCCGTCCAGGCGGCGCTGGAACGCCTTCCGGCCTCGCTGCTGCAGGCCTCAGCCGACCTCGGCGCGCGTCCCCGTCAGACGTTCCGCTATGTCGTTCTGCCGCTGGCCATTCCGGGCATTGCGGCGGGGTCCATTTTCACGTTTTCCCTGACGCTGGGGGACTTCATCGTTCCTCAACTGGTCGGCCCGCCGGGCTACTTCATCGGTAACATGGTCTACTCGCAGCAGGGCGCTATCGGCAATATGCCGATGGCCGCCGCGTTCACGCTGGTTCCCATCGTGCTGATTTCTCTTTATCTGGCGTTCGTGAAACGTCTGGGAGCATTCGATGCACTCTGAACGCGCACCGCTGTTCCTGAAAGTGGCAGCATGGGGAGGCGTCATCTTCCTGCACTTCCCGCTGTTGATTATTGCGACCTATGCCTTCAACACCGAGGACGCCGCCTTCAGCTTTCCGCCGCAGGGGCTGACGCTGAAGTGGTTTAGCGTGGCGGCGGGGCGCGGCGATATCATCGAATCCGTGACGTTGTCACTTCAGATTGCCGCGCTTTCTACCGCTATAGCCCTTGTGCTTGGCACGCTTGCTGCAGCGGCGCTGTGGCGAAGCGCGTTTTTTGGCAAGAATGCGATCTCTCTGCTGCTGCTGTTACCGATTGCGTTACCGGGGATCATCACCGGCCTGGCGCTGCTGACGGCTTTCAAAACGATTAACCTGGAGCCGGGGTTTTTCACCATCGTGGTCGGACACGCCACCTTCTGTGTGGTGGTGGTGTTTAACAACGTGATTGCCCGGTTCAGACGCACCTCCTGGAGCCTGGTGGAAGCGTCGATGGATCTCGGGGCTGACGGGTGGCAAACCTTTCGCTATGTGGTGCTGCCCAATCTGGGTTCCGCGCTGCTGGCCGGGGGAATGCTGGCGTTTGCCCTGTCGTTTGACGAGATCATCGTCACAACGTTTACGGCGGGACACGAGCGCACGTTACCGCTGTGGTTGCTCAACCAGCTCGGGCGTCCGCGTGACGTGCCGGTCACCAACGTCGTGGCTCTGCTGGTGATGCTGGTGACAACTCTCCCCATTCTGGGAGCCTGGTGGCTAACCCGCGACGGCGAAAACATTGCCGGCAGCGGGAAATAACAGTGAATTCAACAGGAAAATGCTATGCAAAAACATCTGCTGATAAACGGTGAGCTGGTTGCCGGAGAGGGTGAAAAACAGCCGGTTTATAACCCGGCTACCGGAGAGGTATTGCTGGAAATTGCTGAGGCGTCAGCGGCCCAGGTCGACGCGGCGGTGCTGGCGGCTGACCGTGCTTTTGTGGCGTGGGGACAAACGACGCCGAAAACCCGCGCCGAGTGCCTGCTGAAGCTGGCGGACGCGATTGAAGCGCACGGTGAGGCGTTTGCCCGGCTCGAGTCCCTCAACTGCGGCAAGCCGCTGCACTGCGCGCTGGGGGATGAAATTCCGGCGGTGGTCGACGTTTTCCGTTTCTTTGCCGGGGCCGCCCGCTGCCTGAACGGTCTGGCAGCGGGCGAGTACCTTGACGGTCACACGTCGATGATTCGCCGCGATCCGGTGGGCGTGGTGGCCTCTATCGCGCCGTGGAACTACCCGCTGATGATGGCAGCCTGGAAGCTGGCCCCCGCGCTGGCGGCAGGGAACTGCGTGGTGATTAAGCCCTCTGAGATCACGCCCCTGACCGCGCTGAAGCTGGCAGAGCTGGCAAAAGATATCTTCCCGGCGGGCGTTCTGAACGTGCTGTTTGGTCGCGGGAAAACGGTCGGCGACCCGCTCACCGGGCACGAGAAGGTCCGCATGGTTTCGCTGACCGGTTCGATCGCGACCGGGGAACATATCATCGGCCATACGGCGTCCTCGATTAAACGCACCCATATGGAGCTGGGCGGCAAAGCGCCGGTGATCGTGTTTGATGATGCCGATCTGGATGCGGTGGTTGAAGGGGTGCGGACGTTTGGCTTCTACAATGCCGGGCAGGACTGTACGGCAGCCTGCCGCATTTATGCCCAGAAGGGAATCTATGCCCAACTGGTGGAAAAGCTGGGCGCCGCGGTTGCCAGTCTTAAAATGGGTGCCCCGGAGGACGAGGCTACCGAACTCGGTCCGCTCAGCTCGGCCGCCCATCTTTCACGCGTCTGTCAGGCCGTCGATGAGGCGAAAGCGCTCGGCCATATCCGGGTTGTCACCGGCGGGAGCAAAAAAGAGGGGGCGGGCTACTACTTCCAGCCAACCCTTCTGGCGGGAGCAAAACGGGACGACGCCATCGTTCAGCGCGAGGTGTTTGGCCCGGTGGTGAGCGTCACCGAGTTTGATGACGAGGCGCAGGTGCTGGCCTGGGCAAACGACTCGCAATACGGCCTGGCGTCATCGGTCTGGACCAAAGACGTGGGGCGCGCCCATCGCCTGAGCGCGCGCCTGCAGTACGGCTGCACCTGGGTGAATACCCATTTTATGCTGGTGAGCGAAATGCCGCACGGCGGCATGAAATTATCGGGCTACGGGAAAGATATGTCGGTCTACGGGCTTGAGGATTATACGGTTGTCCGGCATGTCATGATCAAACACTGATCCGCTTAGCCTGGCCGCTTGCGCGGTCAGGCGTTCTCTTTGCCCGCCAGATGTGTTACGTAAGATACTCAATTGTTATTAGCCATAATTTTTAAGTGGTTATTCTGTAACGAAAAAACTTGATCTGTGTCAACATATGACGCATATTGCGTGCGGTTATTTTTTCGGCTCTGGTATACAGAATGACGTTGTATCAAAAGATGTTGGTTTTTTACGCAATCATGGCTTCCATCTGCGCGTTAATCACCTGGTTCCTCTCAAAAGACCGCAAACGTATCCGCCTGCTGAGCGCTTTCCTGGTGGGGTCAACCTGGCCAATGAGCTTTCCCGTTGCGCTGCTGGTCTCGCTTTTCTGAAGCACGCTTCCAGTTTTAAAAGATGAACATAGCATTCCTGATGTGATAACTGTATAAATACACAGCGCATCATAAAAGGAGTGCTTATGAACAGTTTTTACTCGCAGCAGGCCGGTTGCACCGTGCGCTGGCACGACTTGCCCGGCTCCGGCGATCCCGTGGTGTTCATTCACGGGCTGGGCTGCGCCGCTTCCTATGAATATCCCCGCGTCGTTCGTGACCCGCTGTTTGGCGCGCGCAGAGCGATTCTCATCGACTTGCCCGGCAGCGGCTACAGCGATAAGCCTGAGCACTACAGCTATAAAACCACTGACCAGGCGCACGTTGTGGCGGAGCTGATTGACCATCTTAAACTGGATTCCTTCTGGTTATACGGCCACAGCATGGGCGGCAGTATTGCTATCGAAACGGCGGGGCTGCTGGCTACGCGCATGAAGGGACTGATGGTGTCAGAACCCAATTTTCACGCGGGTGGGGGGATGTTCAGCAGGTCAATCGCGGCGCAAAGCGAGCAACAGTTTCTGGAGCAGGGTTATGACGCCATGCTCAGCGCAGAAAAAACGGCGTGGGCAGGGTGCCTGCAGAGCAATGCGGCTTATGCCGTCTGGCGCGGTGCATCCAGCCTGGTGGCGGGCGTTGAACCGGAATGGGAAGCGCAGTTTCTGTCACTTCCTTGCCCGGTAACGTTGATTTTTGGCGAGCTCTCTCTGCCGGATGACGATGTGGAAAATCTGCAACAGAAAGGCGTTGAGGTAAAAATTATCCCTGCGGCGGGGCACTCTATGTCGTGGGAAAACCCCTCTGCGCTGGCGCAGGCATTAGCCGGGTGTATGACGATGTGATTATTGTGCAATGTATCATCGTGGCGAAATGTAGGCCGGGTAAGCGCAGCGCCACCCGGCAAGAAGGCGGCTACATTATTAAAGCACGTAGTGCCTGACGAGCGTCAGGCTGAACATCATGCGGGTGATGGTAATCAATGTTCTCGATCGCGCGGCTATAGAGCGCGACCAGCCAGTCGTAAACGTACGCGGTAGCGGCATGGACCGGCTGTTCACCCAGACGCGTCAGGCGGGGCTCGGCGCTGCTCACCACCGGGGTGACGAAGATGGCCTGCCCCTTGCGGATGCGGCTTGCCGGGCGCGTCGCCACGGGCGTCTTGTCGTAACCCAGCCAGCCAACGAAATTGCCAATCACGGCATGCAGTTGCGCAGCGCTACTCTTATCCGCTTCGACAATTCGCTGAAGCCGCTGAGGCAGATCTAGCCGGTAGCTGGTGACCACCAGCACATCCGCAATTTGCTGTAACACCGCAGGATCAAGCCCAAGACGGGCGGCTGTCGCCTCGTTGCGGCTCCACTGGCGCAGATGATTTATCCAGACTTTGTGCGCCAGGCGCGCTTTGTCTTTGGTCTGGTACAGACCGGCGCTTTCCTGGGCGTTCTCGGCAAACAGGTCAATGGTATCCGTAAATAGCCCGTTAACCTGCTCCTCGCGCGGCTGCTGAACGGCCAATAGCGTTTCAAAGGCCTTCAGCGGCGGCAGCAGGCCTTCAAGCAGCTCGCCGTGGCGGGCGGCACTGCTTTGCAGCGTGCGCACCATGTTTTCTGCCTGAGTGCGTCGGATACCTGGCTCCTCAACCAGCGGTGCCAGGTAGCTTTGCATCATCGCCGAGAGCTCCAGACGCAGCGCGTTTTTGAGCGTGCCGAGACGCTTCTGTCGCTGCGCGGGCAGCGTGGCCTGAGACAGCCACTCAATGACGCGCTGCATGCTGTGGCTGTCCAGAGCCTGTAGCGTGCCCCAGCGCAGGCCGGGCTTCCCGAGCAGATGCTGTACGGCTTCATCGAGATTCTGCCGGGTGGTAAAGCGAGCGTCGTGCGGGGTGATCACCCACACCAGACCCGGCAGGGCAGATTCTTCAGCAGGCTGCGTCTCCCTGACCCAGTTCATTAACACTTTTGCTTTTTTGGCCGTCTGTTCGTGCTGCGCCGTCGCGTTGCAGATGACCAGCACATCCGGCTGGAGCTGTTGACGGTAGTGCTCAAGCAGCCACTGGGATTTTGCCTGGCGTAGCGGATCGGCATGGCGGTCTTCAAACACAGGGATATCAATGATATCGACATTATCCAGCGCGCCGTTCTCAACCGGAAGCACCAGCTCGCGGGTCAGGAAGGCCAGCACATCGACGGGGAGGCTGATGGCGTTCAGCATTTCACCGTTGTTCAGCGGATGGAGAAGCGTCTCTTGCGTATTCTGCAGCGCTACCGAGCCGTCGTGCGTCAGGAACCCTTCGCCAGGCAGCCCGAAGCTGTCCACCAGCAGGCTAAGGGGGGCCGCAATCTCGCTGGCATGGCTGGTCTGGTGCAGCACATGGGCCAGATTTAACCACTGCTGGGTCAGTTCCTGCTGCTCGCCCCACAGCAGCGACCACACGCTGGCGCGGGTGCTGAGATCGAGCGAAGGCACCAGTTGGGCGAACTCGTGCCACAGGGCATCATCAATTTGCTGTTTCGCGGCGGGTACCGTGCTCTGCCAGAAGCGGGCAATCGCCCCCACGTCCTGCGCCGTGATGCCGGGCACGCTCTGCGGCTGGCGCAGACCGCGCCATTTCTCCAGGCGGGTCTCGATGACCGCCTTATCCACCGCGCGCATCTGCGGGTGCAGCGTCGTGCGGGCAATAAACAGCTGCACCAGCTCGGCCTCGGTGACCAGGCTCAGGCGCAGCGGAAACGCCTCGTCAAGCGCTTCCGGGGTTTCCCGGGTGAAGCGGACGGCCATGTTGGTCAGGGCATGTCCCGGATTGATATGCGAAAAATAGTCAAAGGTGCGCTGGCCTGGCGTCACGTTCAGGCGTCCATTGCCGCTGCCGCACAGCGACAACAGCAGGTGCGCTTTCGCGCTCTGCGAATGGCCGTAAAGCCCGATGCTGCTCTGGCGGGTCATGGCGCGTTCAATGGCCTGCTCGCGCGCCTGCGCCGCGTTGATGCGGGCAAGCAGGGCGTCGGCATCGTTATCCAGCACGGGGGCGTTCAGGCGCGTCTCGTTGATCCACCCGATTAAGGCCTGAGTGGTGGTGGTCGTCGCTGTCATTTCAGGTATACGCTCCCGCTGTCGATCCAGTAGTGGCTGCCGCTGTGTCGGCGGTCGGCCAGGGTATTCAGTTTGAAGGTTAAGGCGTCAGGCGCCACCGGCGTGCCGTCCTGCAGCCAGGCATCGCTCAGCTCGAAGGCCTCCGGGCCTTCATGCTTGCTGCCGCCGCAGAGTTTGAGCCGCACGTTCAGCACGCCGTCGCCGGCAATCGCTTTTGCCA
The DNA here is from genome assembly GCF_049238285.1 of Enterobacter cloacae complex sp. IR53041. Taxonomy (NCBI): domain Bacteria; kingdom Pseudomonadati; phylum Pseudomonadota; class Gammaproteobacteria; order Enterobacterales; family Enterobacteriaceae; genus Enterobacter; species Enterobacter cloacae complex sp. IR53041. Next base: position 59,454 of record NZ_JBMKHB010000021.1, read on the forward strand.
GTTCGGCCGAGTTAATGCTGAGCGTGTAGAGCGGCGTGGCAGGCCAGCGCGCGTTCGCCAGCTGGCGGAAGCCGAGGGTGACGTTACCGCGCAGCGGGAAGTGCAGACGCGCGTCAAGCTTCGCGCCGGGTTTATCGAGATCGATATCCTGATACCAGACGTTTTCCTCGCGCAGGGTATTGACGGTGTTATCCAGCACGCCCAGATAGCGCACGGTGGAATACGCGCCAATGTCCGCGGCTTTAAAGTTGAAGCGCGGCAGACGCAGGTCAAGCGCCAGGCTGCAGAGCATGGCCCCCACGGCAGCGGTCGATTTCGGGTTGCCAATGCGCCCCTGCTGGCTGAACGGATACCACTCATGCACCTGGTATTGATCCAGCCAGACGATGCGGTTGACCGGCACCGGCTGCAGGTGGCGAATCAGCGCCTGAACGCCAGGCAGGCAGCCCGGGCGTCCGGTGATCAGCAGAATGTCGCAGCTATAATGGGAGATCGCCTCACACACCGCGTGGAGCGGGGAGGCCAGCGTAAACTGCCCGGCCAGCATCGCATCCTGCATTTCGCGGAAATTGACGTGCAGCGGCACGGCGAAGAGGTCAAAAGCGTCAGAACCCGCAGGCAGGGCATGGCCGATCGCCTGCTGCAGATAGTTCATCACGTTGCGGGTCGGCTTCTGCGGCAGGAGATCGCCAAAGGTGGCGTGCACACCAGCCAGCGGATCGTCAACGTCGCTGGACTCCCACCCGGCAAGAATCGCATGGCCAAGCGGCATAAACAGCTGCAGCGCCGTCTGCTGGCGCAGTACGGCCTGGGTATCAATGCGCCCGGAGTCGCCGAACAGTGAAGCCATCAGCAGCGAGGCGTCTGCGATACCGGATTTTTGCAGCTGCGTTTGCAGGGCGGGCAACACGTAGCGCTGAATCACGTCCAGAAGCGTGTCGTCGCCCGCCACCTTAAACCCTTCCCGGAACAGCAGCTGCGGGGTGATTTTGACGTTATTGCCGGAGCCGTCGTCCAGCTGGTAATGGGTGATCGCCATATCCGTTGTGCCGCCGCCGATGTCGATGGACGCGACGCGCAGCGCGCGTCCCGGCTGGCTGCCCTGCTCAGGCTCACGGTCCGGACGGGCAAGGGAGGCGAAGAAGGCCTCGGTCTGGCCGCCAAAGCGGGAGATGGCTTCGTTATACAGCCAGACCAGCTGACCGCAGCTGGCTTCATCCCACTCCATCTGGATTTCCGGTACCGGCACCACGCTTTTTTCCTGCTGTTTGCGGGTGACAAAATCCTCATCCTGCGGGTGCCAGCCCATCGCTTTCCAGACAATGGCGATGGCTTCAAACATGCGGCGACGGAAGATCTCGCGCTCCTGCTTTGGCATGGCGGAGGGCAGCGTCAGGATCAGCGTGCGCAGCTGGCGCGGCGACGCCGGGAAGCCCAGGCGCAGGCGCGTGGCGACGCTGTTGATCTGCCCCAGCGCCTGTGCCAGCAGCTCGCACAGCATGTGGGTCATCAGGGTGCTGCGGCTGTATTGCGGCGAGAAGACCGGCAGGCGCTCGTCCTGCGGCAGCGTGAAGAGCGGCTCGCCGTCATCGTTCATCAGGTTCATCAGCGGGAACGCGGTGGCAAGCGGTTCACGCTGGGTCTTGCTGTTCATCTGGCTAAAGCGCCAGTCCTGCACGACCGGGGTTTCATCCCACAGGTAGCGACGCGGGCTGGAGATACCGCTGTTGCCCTCGGTGCCCAGACGCTGCATCGCCAGCTTGCGGGCTTCATCACCGACGCGGACAATCGACGGCCAGACGAAGGCATCTTCGCGACCGCTTTCCACCGAGAAGTGCTGCTTGCCAAAACGCGCTTCCGAAAACTCGAGACGGCTGGTGAACAGCGGCTCGTTCAGGAACTGCGGCTCGCTGAGCGAGCGAACCTGCAGCTCGGCGGTCTGACGCAGCCCATCGTTCGCATCGCCGTGGTCTTCAATAATGACGCCGCAGGTGTGGGTGTTACCCACGTCGAGGATCAGGTCGACCGGAATGGCTGGCGTGCTGAGCGTATGGGTGACAAATTTCACTTCCGGTACGGTGAGCTGTTCACCGAGCATGGTCATCAGGTTGAGCCAGTGGGCCTGATACTCAAAACTGCGCATCGCCTGCTGCAGGTCGCGTTCAGAGCGGTTCTCAACGCCGTCGGCATACTGGGTAAACGCCTCGCGCAGCCAGCCGTCAATCCAGGTCTGATCGAGGAAACTGTCTACCTCGTTATCGCGCCACGCCAGCGCGAAGCGGGTGCCGTTCAGAATATCGTTTTCCACCGGGGAGAGCGCGGACGTGGCATGATCGGCAATCTGGCTGTCAAGCGCGAGCGTGACGCGGTGTGTATTGCCTGCCGTGTCCGGGGTCTCAAGCTTGCGCACCTGAACGCGCGCCCAGTTATCCGGCCCTTCAACAAAGGTCCGCGGCGGGTTGAAGCGCAGGAACGGAACCGGAAGCCAGACGCCATCCAGTACCGCCAGCGACTGATGCAGCGGGATCGTGGTTTCCGGCTTGACCACTTCAGGCTGGCCGCCGTTCATGCCGGGCAGAGTATAGCGACCGTTGACCAGGTCGAAATCGAGGCGCAACAGCGGGCCGTTCGCGGTTTTACGTACGAAGCGCCCGTTGCTGGCGGAGTCCTGCGGCGTCAGACCGAAATCGAGGAACTGCACGCCGCTGTTGGCAATAAGCGTGACGCTTTGTTTATAGTCGCAAAGATTTACCAGCATAGGATCAGGCACCTGCTTTCTTGAACGTCAGTGGGACGACGGTGTTGGCATCATAACGGGCGCGACATTCTGCGATATCGCTGGTGCCTGCTTTACAGGCCACTTCCGGCATCGGGTAGCGGGAACCGTCGGTGCAGCGGGCAGTGCCGCGACTCTTAATCATCAGCTCGCCATTGCTGTGCAGCCCGGAAAAGACCTCCGCGCGGCAGACAATGTTGTCGCCATGGACAACGCGGGCGAAACCTTTGTTGTTCTGGATCTGATAGAGCAGCGACGGCGGCTTGCCGGTAACCGGATCCTTCACGTCGAGGATGGCGCGCCAGGTGCCGTTCAGGAAGCGCGTCGATCCCGCTTTTACCTGATTCGCTTCCATCACCATGGCGTCTTTCGGGATGGCGACAATCACCACCGGAGCGGGCTGTGGCGCAGGAGCGGCCGGAGCCGCTTCTTTTTCTTTGCTGGCCACGACCTCTGCCTGATGCAGCGGTAACTTCATCGCCAGCGGTTCAACCGCCTTGATCGGCTTTGGCGCAATCTCCACGGGTTCAGGTGCGGGCGCCGGGGCGGGCTCAGCGGAAGGCGCCTGTTTTGGCCACAGCAGCGGGGCGGCAACGGCGGCAACGATCACGGCGGCAACCGGCAGGGTCCACAGGGGAACGCGGCGCTTTTTCACGACGTTCGCCGGAGCAGGTTCCTGGACTGGTTGCGCAACGACGGGGGCCGGTTCGGGCTCATACAGCTCCTCCGGCGTAATACGCACCACCGTGGATGGGGCGATCAGCGGCTCGTCAGCATGCTCAAAGGTCATCACCGGCTCTGGCTCAGGCTCGGGTTCAGGATCGTCAATCACAACGGGGGCTGGCTCAGGGATCAGGGACTCACGCAGGCAGTCGAGGACATCGTCGCGCGCGTTCTCGTTGAGGTTTACAAATCCCCAGAAGCTGATGACCGGCTTTCCGTCCACCAGGAAGAGGAAGTTTTCGCCCGGGAACTGAAATGCCTTCGACAGCAGAGAGCCAAAGAGCTGTTGCGCGGTTTTGGGCGACTGCAGGCATTTCTTGCTTAATGACTCGACGCTGGCGAGCGTGTTTTCCAGATAGCGCAGGGCGCGATAGCGATCATCTTCATCGGCCGCTTTCCAGCTGGTTACGCTCCCTTCAACCGGGGAATACCAGTCCACGCGGTCGCCGCTGTCGTTGACCTGAGGAATCGCCAGACAGTCGACGATGGCCTGTTGTTTGCGCAACCGGAGCGCTTCCCGGATTTGCAACGCTGATTCGAAAACGGCTTGTCCGCCGCCGCCAACGGCCTGAAAATCATCCAGATTACCGCTGCGTAAAAGAGTTTTTGCCACGATTTGATCCCATATACTTCTTCACACCATTACTTTAACGAACCGAGGACGCAACCAAACGGAGGAAGAGACGCTAAAAGCGCCGATTTCTTGCGGCATAGAAAGTGACGGTTGTGCTTGACGAATAATGGCACTTAAGACAAATCGTCTTTCTGGGTGCTGGCGGTTAAAACAGCAAAAACCGCGGCTTTAGAATAACCTGATAGTGTTTCGTTATTTGCCAGGTCAAAACGCCTGTGCTGTTATTACTGTCCTATATAATAAAACTGTCAGGGTTATAACCATGTCTACAGGGAAAACACTGCTCGCCCTTGCGCTGAGCGCGCTGTTACCAGCCGGTGCCGCATGGGCGGCAAACAACGACACCCTTATTTACTGTTCAGAAGCCTCCCCCGAGTCCTTCAACCCACAAATCGCCAGCTCTGGCCCGTCTTTTGTGGCCAGCTCTCAGGTGCTGTATAACCGCCTGATCAATTTCGACCCGGTGAAAAATACTCCGGTGCCGTCGCTGGCGGAGTCCTGGACAATCTCCCCGGACGGCAAGACCTATACCTTTACCCTGCGTAAAGGGGTGAAGTTCAACAGCAACAAATACTTCAAACCGACGCGCGACTTTAATGCCGATGACGTTATTTTCTCGGTCATGCGCCAGAAAGACCCTAAACACCCGTACCACAACGTGTCGCAGGGCAACTACGAGTACTTTAATGATGTCGGTCTCGATAAGCTGATCCAGGACGTTAAAAAGGTCGATGACTACCACGTCCAGTTCACCCTCAGCGAACCCAACGCCGCGTTTCTGGCCGACTGGGGGATGGATTTCGCCTCGATTCTCTCCGCGGAATACGCCGACGCAATGCTGAAAAAAGGCACGCCTGAGAACGTGGACACCTGGCCGATTGGTACCGGGCCTTACGTGCTGCAGCAGTACAAAGTGGATTCGCTGATCCGCTACGTCGCGAACCCGAACTACTGGGAGGGCGAGGTGCCGACGAAGCATCTCATCTTCTCCATTACCCCAAACGTGGAAACCCGCCTGGCGAAGCTGCAGACCAACGAGTGCCAGATCATTCCTGCGCCATCCCCGGTTCAGTTTGACGCCATCAAGAACAACAAAGACCTGACGCTGCACGCCGTCGATGCGCTGAACGTCGGATATCTGGCGTTTAACACCGAGAAAAAACCGTTTGATAACGTGCTGGTGCGTCAGGCGCTCAACTACGCGACCGACAAGAAGGCCATCGTTAATGCGGTCTTTATGGGATCGGGCTCGGTGGCAAAATCGCCGATCCCGCCAAATATGCTGGGCTTCAATAAAGACCTGAAGGACTACAGCTACGATCCTGAAAAAGCGAAAGCCCTGCTGAAGCAGGCGGGTCTGGAGAAGGGCGCGGAAGTCACGCTGTGGTCAATGCCGGTGCAGCGTCCGTATAACCCGAACTCGCGTCGTATCGCGGAGATGATCCAGAGCGACTGGGCGAAAGTCGGCGTGAAGGCCAAAATTGTCTCCTACGAGTGGGGCGAATATCTCTCCGGAATGCGTAAAGGCGAGCATGACTCCGCGCTGTTTGGCTGGATGTCCGACAACGGCGACCCGGACAACTTTGCCGACGTGCTGCTCGGCTGCAACAGCATTAAAACCGGCTCAAACGCCGCGCGCTGGTGCGATAAGGGGTATGATGCCCTGGTACAAAAAGCGAAGCTGACCAGCAGCCCGGCCGAGCGCGCGAAGCTCTATGGCCAGGCGCAGGAGATTTTCTATCAGCAGGCGCCGTGGATTGCGCTCGCAAACGGGAAAACGTTCTACGCGACCCGCAGCAACGTGACCGGGTACAGCGTAAGCCTGATGGGCAGCGATTTCTCAAAAGCGAAGCTGAACTAAGCCTTTTTAGCCTGGTGGCGGCTCCGCCTTACCGGGCCTACATTTGGCACCTGTAGGCCCGGTAAGCGTAGCGCCACCGGGCACATAACGAGGAGTGACAATGTCACATTTAAACGAAGTTATCGCCCGCGTCGATGCCGCCATCGAAGAGAGCGTCATTACCCACATGAACGAACTGCTGATCGAATTAAGCGATGATGCGGAGCTGAGCCGTGAAGATCGCTACACTCAGCAGCAGCGTCTGCGCACCGCGATTTCGCACCACGGTAAGCAGCATAAAGAGGAGATGGACGCGCGTGAGGAACAGCTGACGAAAGGCGGCACCATACTGTAACCATCAAAACTGGCGTCGCGCCACCAGCCAGGCCCCGACCACCAGCATCACCGCGCCGCACACCGGGCCGATCAGGGCGCGCAGCGGGATGCCCTGGCTCCTCAGCACGTCCAGCACCAGCCCGCCAATCAGTTGGCTTGCCACCAGCACGGCGATGGTCGTCGCCGCGCCAACGTTCTGATAGCCGCTGATGCTGGCAAACACGAAAAACGACCCCAGCAGCCCCGGGATAAGCGTCCACCAGCGCACCGTCGCGGCCAGCTCGCTGAATCCGGCCACGCCCTGTTTCAGCAGCAAAATACTGACAAACAGCACGATGCCGACCATCGAATTCAGCAGCATCGCGATAAGAATGGTGGAGGAGGACTGGGTGATACGCACCATCAGGGTGTTTTGCACCACCAGGCCAATGCCCGCCGCCACCAGAAACGCCAGCGTCAGTGACTGATTCATGGGATCGCGTCCGGGTCGCTGCGCTCGTCCAGCTGCAGCTGCATAAAGGTTAAGTCCAGCCAGCGGCCAAACTTGGTTCCCACCTGCGGCATTTGTCCGGTCGTCACAAAGCCGAGCGTTTCATGGAGATGAATCGAGGCATGGTTTTGCGCTTCAATCCCGGCCACCATCACGTGTTTCCCGATGGCGCGGGCCTCGTTAATCAGCGCCTTCATCAGCGTGCGGCCAATCCCTTTGCCCTGATGGGCCGGGTGGACGTAGACCGAGTGCTCAACCGTATGACGGAAGCCGTCAAAGGCGCGCCAGTCGCCGAAAGAGGCGTAGCCGGTGATTACGCCGTCTTCCTCGCTCACCAGAACCGGGTAGCCCGCAAGCGAGCGCGCCTCAAACCAGGCGATTCGGTTATCGGTATCGACGGTTTTATCGTTCCAGATCGCGGCAGTGTGCAGCACCGCGTGGTTGTAAATCTCGCCTATCGCAGCGCAGTCTTCTTTGCAGGCATGACGAACGATCATGATGAAGCCTCTGTGTGTTGTTCACTATAGTATTACGTTATCGCTACGATATTACACAACTGTATCGCCCGATCGCTACGGCATAAGCCATATTTTTTTGTTATCAAAAGCCCATTGAATTGCCATTCATACACTATAGTATGACGTCATGAACACCATAACAGACACAATGAATCAACGGATTAGCGCAAGAATTCGCCTTGAACGCGAGTCTCGCGGGTGGTCCCTGAGCGAGCTGGCGGACCGGGCAGGCGTCTCCCGCGCCATGATCCATAAAATCGAGCGCGGGGACAGTAGCCCGACAGCCACCTTGCTTGCCCGCCTGTCGGGCGCGTTTGGCATCAGCATGTCAACGCTGATTGCCCGGGCCGAAATGCAGGAGGGCAAGCTGCTGCGCCTGGCAAATCAGCCCGTCTGGCGCGACCCGCAGACGCACTACCTCCGCCGCCATGTTTCTCCCCGTACCGATCTGCCCATCGACCTTGTTCAGGTGGAACTGCCTGCGGGCAGCGATGTTCCGATGCCGGCCTCTTCTTACGCGCTGGCGCGTCAGCTTATCTGGCTGCAGTCCGGTGAGCTGGTGTTTCAGGAGGGCGATACGCGCCACGAAATGCAAGCCGGAGACTGTCTTGAGCTGGGGCCGCCTAATGACTGCCGGTTCATCAACGAGACGAACGAAACCTGCATCTATCTGGTTGTACGCCTCAATCAGTCTGGCTCGTAATGCTAATGCGATAACGCCGAACGTGAGCCAGGCTGTAATGACATTTGTACCAGAAGGAGATCCTGATGAATCACTCTGTTTCGCATAACCGCCGCTGGGTGCTGGCCTCTCGTCCACAGGGCGCACCGGTCGCGGAAAATTTTCGTCTGGAAACGCAGCCTGTTCCGGAACCGGGTGCGGGGCAGCTTCTGCTTCGTACCGTCTGGCTGTCGCTGGATCCTTATATGCGGGGTCGCATGAGCGACGCGCCATCCTATTCACCGCCGGTTGAGCTCGGTGCGGTGATGGTGGGGGGAACGGTCAGCCGCGTTGAACAGTCAAACCATCCCGACTTCAAAGCCGGTGAATGGGTGCTGGGCTACAGCGGCTGGCAGGAATATGAACTCTCGGACGGCAGCGGCCTGGTGAAGCTGGGCGAAAATCCGTCTCATCCTTCCTGGTCGCTGGGCGTACTGGGTATGCCGGGCTTTACCGCCTATATGGGGCTGCTGGATATCGGGCAACCGAAAGCGGGTGAAACGCTGGTGGTGGCGGCGGCGACCGGCCCGGTTGGCGCGACCGTTGGGCAGATCGGCAAAATCAAAGGTTGCCGGGTGGTCGGCGTCGCCGGTGGCGCAGAGAAATGCCGCCATGCCGTTGAGGTGCTCGGGTTTGACGAGTGTCTGGATCACCACGCGGCGGATTTTGCCGACCAGCTCAAGCAGGCCTGCCCGAACGGCATTGATGTCTACTATGAAAACGTCGGCGGGAAAGTGTTTGACGCCGTGCTGCCCCTGCTGAACACCTCCGCGCGCGTGCCGGTGTGTGGCCTGGTGAGCGGCTACAACGCGACGGGCTTGCCTGACGGACCGGACCGCCTGCCGCTTCTGATGGCGACCCTTCTCAAGAAACGCATTCGGATGCAGGGCTTTATCATCGGCCAGGACTATGGACATCGTATCCATGAGTTCCAGGAAGAGATGGGGCGCTGGGTGCAGGAGGGAAAAATCCACTATCGCGAACAGGTCACGGACGGGCTGGAAAACGCCCCCGAGGCGCTCATTGGCCTGCTGGAAGGACGAAACTTCGGCAAAGTCGTGATTCGCGTCGCGAGTGACAATAAATAAAGCGCAATATGGCGGGGTTTCCCGCCATATTTATTTGTGAAGATACGATATATTGTCTTTAATTACTGGACATGACTTTTCGCGCCATCATCCCCGATGAGCCCGAAAACGATAAAAAAAATGACGTTTACTTTTTTTGCTGTTTTTTGTACTTCCCACCACCAGGCATGACGATACAGGATATATCGTACCGGCGCCGTTTTATTAAAACTGGCGTTTAAAAATAGCATTAAGTTTTAGCTACAGGAATTCCACATGCTTGATTTGGATCACTTAGAAAAAGCCCAAAGGGTTAGCCTTACCATGCAGGTTGAACACAGTTTGAAAGGGGCGTTAATTACAGGCTCTCTCAAACCAGGAGCACGACTGATTACGAAAGAGATTGCTGATAAATTAGGCACCAGTATTACGCCGGTCCGCGAAGCGCTGCTGCGCCTGGTCTCCTCAGGCGCGCTTCACGCCACGCCCGCACAGGCGTTTCTGGTCCCTGAAGTAACGCTGGAGCGTTATAACGAGATTAACGCCATCAAGAAAACAGCTTGAGCCAATGGCGGTCGCCGCAGCATGCCAGAAGATGTCAGACGGCAAGCTGGAGGCGTTGCGCAAAATGTCAGAGGCCTTCCATGAGGCCATGCGCAATGGAAACGTTCAGCAGGCATTGCATGCGAATCGTATCTTCAGGTTTACGCTTTATCAGTATGCGGAAATGCCTACGCGTAATGCCTTAATTGAACAGCTATGGGTCCGCATCAGGCCCTGCATGAACTACCTGCATCACGAACTTAACGACATCAAAACGGCAACGTATCACTATGACGAGCTTCTTTCGGCCCTTGAGCGGAGAGATGTTGATGCGAGCCAGAAGGCGATTGATAAGTTGATTGATGAAGCAGATTCTCTTTTACAGCGACAATATTTTAACTGAGAGATTATTTATTAGAGCGACTATATACCGCCGCTAATTATTTATCTGGTGAATAACTCCTGATGGCTTAATGCCATCAGGAGGGTTATTTCATTTATAAAATAAACTTTTCTTTTTGCTTACTCGAAGCGATAAGAGACCGACAGCCCGACGCCATAGTTTCGGCCTGGTGCAGGCTCGTAATAACGACCGTTGGACTCGTTGACAATTACCGAGCCCGCGTACTCTTTGTCGAACAGGTTATCGACGCGGCCAAAGACGTCCATTCCCCAGTTGCCGTAGTTAAATTTATACCCGGTATTCAGCCCGACTACCGTATAGGACGGCGCTTTCGCGGTGTTTTCGTCGTCGGCCATGATATCGCTCATGTAGCGCACGTCTGTCCCCGCATACCAGCCTTCCTCTGGCTGCCAGCCAAACGAGGCGAAGCCCATGTTGCGCGCAATCCCCGGCATTCGGTTACCGTTACAGTCTGCGTCGCTGCAGACGTTAGTCAGGTAGGTGGCATCCAGGTACGTCCACGCCATCTTCAGCTTCCAGTTCTCAGCGAACTGCTGATCCAGGGAAACTTCCACACCCTGACGACGGGTTTTCCCGGCATTTTTATAGGTTGTACGGCCGCCGGAACTGGAATCCACCACGATCTCATCATCCGTATCGGTGCGGAACAACGCCGCCGTCAGCAGGCCGTTGCCGATTCGGGTTTTGCTGCCCACTTCATACGTATTATTCGTGGACGGCTTCAGGCCAATATTCAGACCGCCCTGGTTATCGGCGCGATAGGAGAGCTCGTTGATGGTTGGCGTTTCAAAGCCACGCCCTGCGGCAGCGTAGAGGTTCCACGCATCCGTCACCGCATACTTCACGGCGCCCGCCGGGAGCCACTTGTGGTAGCTCGCGTCACCGCTGTCATCGCCGTTGCCCGGCGTAACGTAATGGTCGTTGGAATCAAACCAGACCGAACTGTAGCGAACACCCGCATCGACAGAGAGTTTCTGCGTCAGTTGCCAGCTCGTTTGCAGATAAGGATCGACGTTCCACATCAGGTTGCGTTCGTCACGACGATTATCGCCTTTGACGCCGTAGTCCGGCACGCCGTTGCGCATCACGAAGTTCTCGTATCCGCGACGGTCTTCGCTCATGTTTTCGTAGTTCAGACCGGTGGTGAAGGTCACCGGCACCAGCAGCTCGCCGCGGTGTGTCCAGCGAGTGTCCACGCCCTGATAGTGGCGCTGCATATCAATCACCCCGCCGGAGTGAGTGGCTTTTAGCTGCGGCTGATACGGAATCGACTGGTACTGCGTCATTTCACGCTCGCCGGCGTACATCATCACGCTCAGGTCGTCCTGAACGCTGAGCTGGCGATCGTAGCGCAGGCCGGCCTGGGTCTGCTTGATGGTCTTACGGGTGTTGTACTGATCGCCGCGCGGCGACTGACGCGGGTTGTCCCGCCACTCCTGGTAATTCAGTCCACCCGGATCGTTGGCCTTCATGTCCACGCTGTTGAAAATCAGCGTCAGCTTGCTGGCGTCGTCAATCCGTACACCCAGTTTGGCGTTAGCGAGATTTTTCCGCGCGCCGCTGTGGTCGCGGTAGCCTTTGGTGGTGAAGCGGGTGGTGGAGACGGTGTAATCCACGTCCCCGGCGTGGGTGCCGTCACCCATCGCGCCGGTGGCTTTCATGCCATAGCGCCAGGTCCCGTAACTGCCGTAATAGCTGCTGGCTTCAATGGTCGGCGGCTGCTGCCCGGTCTGGGTGTTGATGTTGATTACGCCGCCAGAGGCGTTGCCGTACAGGGCTGAGAAGGGTCCGCGCAGCACTTCAACGCTCTCCACGCTGGAAAGGTCGATGTTGGAGGTCTGACCCTGTCCGTCCGGCATGGTGGCTGGAATACCATCGACGTACATACGGATACCGCGCACCCCGAAGGTTGAGCGGGCGCCAAATCCGCGCATCGAAAGCTGGAGATCCTGGGCGTAGTTTTGACGGTTCTGAATTTGCAGCCCGGGTACGCTGCCAAGGGATTCAGACAGGTTAATGCGGGGCGCGGCCTGGCGCATATCGTCGCCATTGACGACGCTGACCGCGGCCGGAGTATCGAGCTCCGATACGGTTTGCGGCGTGGCGCTGACGATCATGGTCTGTTCCTCTGCGCTCACGGCGGTGACCGGCGCAAAAATAACAGGAACCAGCAGCAGCGGGAGAGAAGCCTTACGGGCAGAAATGATTTTCATGAATAAAACCGGTTGTGGTGTATAAACGAACCAAATGGAACATGTCCATATATGTTAAAGGTTTTGTAAAAGTTTTGAAAACTATAACCGCACATTGCGTTAATGGAAGGCGAAGCGGGAAAGAAAAACTCCACATTTAACACATTAATGATTACTATTCTCATTATTAAAAGACAATGCCATGACGTTGTCTGCCGGAAGTGATGTCAGCCCAACCCCACTTTTCAGAAAAGGAATTGATATGTCTTTACGTCAACTGTGCTCGCCGCGTCTGAGCCTGTCGCTGCTGTCTGCCACTTTACTGCTTGCCGGGACGTTCCAGGTGCATGCCGCCGAAGAGGTACTGCGTAAAGCGGTGGGCAAAGGGGCGTATGAAATGGCCGTGAGCCAGCAGGAGAATGCGCTGTGGGTGGCAACCTCGCAAAGCCGTAAAACCGACAAGGGCGGGGTTGTCTACCGTCTTGATCCGGTCACGCTGGACGTGACGCAGGCAATCCATAGCGATCTGAAACCCTTTGGCGCCACCTTTGACAAGGCGACTCAAACGCTGTGGTTTGGCAATACGATCAACGGCGCGGTAACCGCGATTGATGCAAAAACGGGTGACGTAAAAGGGCGGCTGGTGCTGGACGGGCGTCAGCGCAGCGAAACCGTCAAACCGCTGCAGCCTCGCCAGCTGGTGGCAGATGACGCGGGCAACACGATTTACATCACCGGTGTCGGTAAAGAGAGCGTGATTTGGGTCGTGGATGGCGCCACGCTGAAGCTGAAAGAAACCATTGCCAATACGGGCACCTACAGCACCGGCCTGGCGCTGGATGCGCAGGCGAAACGTCTGTACACCACGAATGCGGACGGCGAACTGGTGACGATTGATACGGCCAGCAATAAAATTATTGCCCGTAAAAAGGTGCAGGATGACGGGAAAGAGCACTTCTACCTGAACCTGAGCCTCGACACTGCCGGTCAGCGCGCGTTCCTGACCGATTCAAAACAGCCGGAAGTGCTGGTGGTGAGCCTGAAAGACGGTAGCGTGATCGAGAAAATCGCCGCGCCGGCATCCCTGGCGGTCCTGTTTAACCCGACCCGCAATGAAGCCTACGTGACGCACCGTGAAGCCGGTAAGGTGAGCGTGATTGACGCGAAATCGTATAAGGTCACTAAAACCTTCGACACGCCGGTCTACCCGAACAGCCTGGCGCTTTCAGCGGATGGCAAAACCCTGTACGTGACGGTGAAACAGAAATCTACCCGCCAGCAGGAAGCCACCCAGCCTGACGATGTGATGCGTATCGCGCTGTAAGATGGGATTGCCCGGTGGCGCTGCCGCTTACCGGGCCTACAAAACCATGAAATGTAGGCCGGGTAAGGCGAAGCCGCCACCCGGCTTTTTTATTAACGCGAGGTTTCTTCTACCAGCGGGGCGTCGTGTTTTTCATCGTCAGGATGAACCGGCGCGGTGCTGTGAATTTCATGAACGCGTTTACGCACGCCGAACCAGCCCGCAATCAGCAGCACGGCCAGCAGCGGAATGGTCGCGATGGTGTAGGTGCCGTTCGGGTAGTCGAAGGCCATCAGCACCAGCACGCTGAACAGGAAGAGCAGGGTGAGCCAGGAGGTCACCGGCGCGCCAGGCAGCTTAAAGCTGACGTCAGCAGCTTTGCCTTCTTTAATCGCCTTGCGCAGACGCATCTGGCAGACCACGATAAAGCCCCAGGACGCGATAATCCCCAGTGCCGCCACGTTCAGAACGATTTCGAATACCTGAGACGGCACCAGATAGTTCAGGAACACGCCGAAGACATAGACCACCAGCGTCGCCAGAATACCGGCGTACGGCACGTGCTGCTTGCTCATCTTGGACATGAACTTCGGCGCAGAACCGCCCATGGACATGGAGCGCAGGATACGACCGGTCGAGTAGAGGCCGGAGTTCAGGCTGGAGAGCGCTGCGGTCAGGACCACGATGTTCATGATGCTGCCCACGTACGGCACGCCCAGCTTCGAGAAGAAGGTGACGAACGGACTCTGACCCGCCTGATAGGCGTTCCACGGCAGCAGCAGCACCAGCAGCACCACGGAACCGACGTAGAAGAGACCGATACGCCAGATCACGCTGTTGATGGCTTTTGGTACCATCGTCTGCGGATCTTTACATTCACCTGCTGCGGTGCCCACCAGCTCGATGGAGGCGAAGGCGAACACGACGCCCTGAACCAGCACCAGCGCAGGCAGCAGACCGTGCGGGAAGAATCCGCCGTTATCGGTTATCAGGTGGAAGCCGGTGGCATTGCCATCCAGCGGCTTACCGCTGCCGAGGAAGACGGTACCCACGACCAGGAACACCACGATGGCCAGCACTTTAACCAGCGCAAACCAGAACTCCATCTCCGCGAACCACTTCACGCCGATCATGTTCATGGTGCCGACAATCGCCAGGGCGCCAAGCGCAAAGACCCACTGCGGCACATCGCCAAACGCGCCCCAGTAGTGCATATACAGCGCAACGGCGGTGATGTCGACGATACCGGTCATCGCCCAGTTGACGAAGTACATCCAGCCCGCGACGTAAGCGGCTTTTTCACCGAGGAATTCACGGGCGTAAGAGACGAAGCTGCCGCTGGAAGGGCGATGCAGTACCAGCTCGCCCAGCGCGCGGAGAATGAAGAAAGAGAAGATCCCGCACACCAGATAGACCAGGGCGAGAGCCGGGCCAGCCATCTGCAGACGTGCACCCGCACCTAAAAACAGACCCGTTCCGATAGCGCCGCCGATGGCGATCATTTGAACCTGACGGTTGCCCATCGCTTTGTGGTAGCCCTCTTCGTGGGAGTTCAACCAGCGACGTTTAGCAGCGTGATGATCGGCTGCGCTTTTATTGCTTGTTTTCATTGAGTTACCTGTTTGCCTGTCTGAACCATTATCGTGATAGTCCTGCCTGGCAGAAAGCAATACAAACGATTGCTTCTGCGCAAACACATGTCGCCTTCCCAGTCATTCTGCGTATGGATAAGGCGAAACATGGCGAGGCATCCTACCTGCAATTCATAAGCGACGCAAAATATAACCGTGCCGAAAGTGATGCACGTCGAAGGAAATCGTGTGGTCAGAGCAGACGGGGATCACAACACGCTGAAACGTGATGAGTTTTTAGTCAAAACAATGGTGGGGTTGATTATTTAATCATCAGATTCTCTTAATTATTACCAGATGGTATAAATTTTTGCTGCTGCAGGGCATCGAGAAGTAACCTGAACGCGGTTGTGTGCTGCCGACGGCTCGGATAATAGAGGTGGTATCCTTCAAACGTGGGGCACCACGATTCAAGGACCCTGACCAGCCGTCCCTGATTCAGAGCGTCCAGAACCGAGGACTCGGGCACGTAGGCTAATCCGAGACCATTCTCCGCGGCGTCGATGCGCTGCGACAGGTTATTCAGCGTAAGCTGTCCGTCAACCCGCACGCGAAGCTCGCGCCCGTCGCGCTCAAATTCCCAGTCATACAATCCCCCTCGGGTGGGCAGGCGGAGATTGATACAGCGGTGTTCACCCAGCTGCTCCGGCACGAGCGGCACGCCAAAACGAGCCAGGTAATCCGGGGAGCCGACAACCGCCATGCGCATGTCCGGCGCAATCCGCACCGCAATCATGTCTTTTGCCACCTGTTCACCCAGGCGAACCCCCGCGTCGAAGCGGCCATCGACGATATCTGTCAGGCCATTGTCGACCGTCACTTCGACGTTAATGTCAGGATACTGCAGCATAAAAGCCTTCAGTACCGGCCAGAGGACGGCGTCCATCGCGTGCTCGCCGGCGACGATGCGGATAGCGCCTGCGGGTTTGTCGCGGGTGCTGCGAAGCGCCGTGAGTTCCTGTTCGATCTCCAGCAGATGCGGACTGAGGCGCGAAAAAAGCTGCTCACCCGCGGGTGTCGGAACCACGCTGCGGGTTGTGCGGGTTAACAGGCGAACGTCTAATCGTGCTTCAAGCTTGCGCATCGCATGGCTCAGTGCCGATTGCGAGACGCCCAGCTGCGCCGCTGCGCGCGTAAAGCTGCGCTCGCGGGCCACCACCATAAAGGAGAGCAGATCGTTGAAATTATCTTTTAGCATCGCGGTTCTATTTATGAGTTTCAGTCATGTGTCCTATCTGATTATGCACCCTAATGCTGCGGAGTGCTTTGCGCTACTGTTAACGCAACAGTCAACGAGGAGCATAAGATGAAAATTATCCGCAGCGGTTCATTACCTTCAGTACGAGGACCGGAAGCCTGGTTTACCGGGGCTGTTCGCATTGACGCGCCCTTTCAGGCGACCGAACCTGCCAGCGTCGGCGGGGCAACCGTAACCTTTGAGCCGGGCGCGCGCACGGCCTGGCATACGCATCCCCTGGGACAAACGCTGATTGTGACGCAGGGTCGCGGCTGGTTACAGGAGTGGGGCAAAGAGGCGGAAATCCTGAATCAGGGCGATATCGCCTGGATCCCACCCGGCGTGAAGCACTGGCACGGCGCAAGTGCGCAAACGGCGATGACGCATCTTGCCATCGCCGAAGCGGTAAACGGCAGCCCGGTAACGTGGCTGGAAAAAGTGACCGACGAGCAGTACCCGAACGGCTAACCGCCAAAAACGGCAATCGCCTGCTGCAGGCGCGTCGTCAGCTGCGTCAGGTGATTCGCCGCGTGAGTGACGTTATCTACCATCCCCGTATTGCTCTGGGTCATTGCGCCGATACGGGAGAGGGAGGCGTTGATGAGCGTCAGCGCCTGGGTTTGCTCCTGCGTGGCGAGGCCAATCTCCTTAATCAGGGTGGAAACCTGCAGAACATGGTCGATCATAACCGTCAGCTGTGATTCGGTTTGTCCCACCTTCTCCACGCCAGCGTTGACGCTGGCAACGTTTTTCTCGATCAGCGCTTTGATCTCTTTCGCCGCCGTCGCGGAGTGCTGCGCAAGATTGCGCACCTCAGCTGCGACCACGGCAAAGCCGCGGCCGGCTTCACCCGCGCGCGCCGCTTCCACGGCGGCATTCAGCGCAAGAATATTGGTCTGGAAGGCAATACGATCGATAACGCTGATAATATCGACGATCTGGCCGTTATCCTGCGAAACGGACTGCATCATACCGATGGTCTCTTTCATCATCGCTTCCCCGCAGTGGGCGCTGTCGCGGGTGCGATCCGCCATCTGAATCGCCTCGTTCGCGGTTTCGGCCGTCTGCTTCACGGCGCTGGCGATCTCTTCCACCGCAGATGCGGTTTGCTGCAGAAAATCGGCGGTTTCTTCAGAACGCGCCTGCAGCGCCGCGCCTTCTTTCGCGACCTGCTGGCTGATGGTGCCAATACCGCTGATTTGCGCCCCGACATCATCAACCAGCGAGTTCAGGTTTAAACCAGACTGATTCACCAGGCGCATCATCAGCCCGATATCATCGATTCTGTCAAAATGGTAATAGTCCGTTTTACGTCCTGAAACCACGCGCTGCATCTGTTGAACAATGGATTTTACCGGCCGGGCGATCTGCGCATGGAGATAACAGGACAGCGCAGAAAAAAGCAGCACCAGAGTGGCGGCCTGAACGAGACGATCGCGGAATAAATACATCGCCAGGCAGGAAAGTAATGCCGTCACAGTAATACCAAGCTGAATTCGTTTTCCGGTACTGAGACATTTAAAGAGCGACAAAAAGGAAAATAAACCGCGCCGAACGAACAGTCCTTTATAAAAACGATGATGTTTTAATTCATTATTACGTACTTTTGCATACAGATTTTCACTCGCCGCGATCTCCTCCCGTGAGGGGATATTGCGCACCGAAATATAGCCGGTCAGGGATTCCCCCTGCCAGACCGGCGTCACGTTGGCCCGCACCCAGTAGTGATCGCCATTATGACGACGGTTCTTTACCAGACCTGTCCAGGTCTCGCCCTGCTGGAGGGTAAACCACATGTCGCCAAACGCTTCGGCAGGCATGTCGGGATGGCGGATGAGGTTATGCGGCTCCCCCAGAAGATGCTCTTCTTTATATCCGCTGGCTTCTATAAAAGCGGAGTTAGCATAGGTAATATGACTTTTTGTATTGGTGGTGGACATTAACGTCGAACCGGCGTTAAGCAAATACTCGTTTTGTGTAACGGGGGTGTTACGCCTCATGAGTAACTCCATGATGTTGTGCAAGAATAAAAAAGCCCGGAAAGCGCTCCGGCAAGATAAGTATGATTATTTTAATAACGGCCTGGATATATTCTCGCTGAAATTGAGACTCTCCGAAATACCCGGCATTCATTATTTTTAATCTGTTAATGTTGTCGAATGTAATAAAATTGAAAATATTTTAGTGGGTGTTATTTTGAATCGGCTTAAATAAATGACATAAGCCAAACTGCAAGAGGGAGATCGTCTCTCTGGAAAAATTGTCATGCTGAAATAGCGTTTCGTTAACAGGATGAAAACGCTATCATTTGGTCACATTTTCGTAAATACAGGGAGGCTGAGGTGAAAATTAACGTCATCGGTACCAGCGGGAGCGGAAAAAGCACGCTGGCGAAGCAGATTGCGACCGCGCTGTCTATTCCCTGTATCGAGATGGACAGACTCTACTGGCGCTCTGACTGGCAGGGAACGCCGGACGACGAGTTTCAGGCAAAGCTGGCGCAGGCGCTACAGGCTTCGCCAGACTGGGTGCTCGACGGTAACTACAACCGCACGCGACCGCTGAAATGGCGCGATGTCGATGTGGTGGTCTGGGTGGATTATGGGTTTACCCGCACCCTCTGGCAGGCCGTCACCCGAGCAATAAAGCGGGCCTGGCATAAACACGAGCTTTGGCCGGGAACGGGAAACAAAGAGAGTTTCCGACGCGCGTTCTTCAGCAGAGAATCCATTATCATCTGGACGATGAAAACCTGGCGTAACAACCGCACGCGTTATGAAGCCGACCTGCAAAACCCGCAATATAGCCATATTCGCTTCGTCCGCATTACCCGTCGGGAGCAGGTGGAAACGCTGATTGCCTCCTTAAAGTCTTATTCTTAGCAGGGTTTTATATATCTGTTTTCCGGCAAACCAAATGTAAATTAATTGTTTCTCAGTGGTGAAATGCGCCTTTAATAATGTCGACATGTTAAGTCAAACGAGAACGCAACATGTCATGGCGAATCAGCATTCTGGATAAAAGCCCCATCGCTGAAAACGAAACGGCTGCCGATGCACTGGCGCGTACCCTGGCGCTGGCGCAGCAGGCAGAAAATCTGGGCTATCACCGCTTCTGGATTGCCGAACACCACAACACCCCACAGCTTGCCAGCCCTTCGCCGGAGCTGCTGATTGCCTGGATCCTCGGGCAAACCACGCGCATTCGCGTCGGGTCTGGCGGCGTAATGCTTCAGCACTACAGCCCCTATAAAGTCGCCGAGAACTTCAACGTGCTGGCCGCGCTGGCGCCTGGCCGCGTCGATCTCGGCGTCGGGAAAGCCCCCGGTGGATTGCCGCTCTCAACCCGCGCGCTGCAGCAGGGCCTGAATCAACAGGAAAAGGGCAGCTTCGCCGAACAATTGGCCCAGCTCGACCGCTGGATCCGTCCTGAGCATCACGCTATTGAAGAGGCCGTCCGCGCCACGCCGCTGCCGCCGTTGCCTGCTGAGGGTTTCCTGCTGGGCGCGAGTACCGAAAGCGCGCTGCTGGCCGCCAGGCTCGACTGGCACTTTGTGTTTGCCGCACACCTGAACGGTGACCCGGACCTGCTGCGCGAGGTGGTATCGACCTGGCGTGAGAACAGCGCGCGGGACGTAATAGTGGCGGTGCAGGCGATTGTCGCGCAGACGCAGGCCGAGGCAGACGCGCTGGCGCAGAAGGTCGAAGTGTGGGGCGTTGAGCTGGCAAACGGGCAGCGTGTCACCGTGGCCAGCGAAGAGCAGGCCTACGCGTTTGCGCGCCAGGCTGGCAGTGAGCCGGTGCGCATTGCACGCCGGGCGCAGTCGCTGCTGGCGGGCACCGCTGAGTCGGTAGTGGAACAGCTCAACGCGCTGCACCAGCAGTGGGGCATTGACGAATTTATCATCGACACGCCGGTGGCGGAGGGGGCTACGCGCGTCGCGTCGCTGCGCCTGCTTGCCGGGGCGCGTCTTAACAAGGAGGTCACCGTATGAGCTTTGGCGAACAACTGATTGCCTGGCGCCGCGAACTGCACCAGAACCCGGAGCTGTCCGGCCAGGAGGTCGAAACCACCGCGCGCCTGCGCCAGTGGCTGACGAATGCCGGGATCGCCCCGCAGCCTTACGATCTGTCGACCGGGCTGGTGGCGGAAATCGGAACGGGCAGCAGGCTGGTTGCGCTGCGTGCCGACATTGACGCGCTGCCGATCGAGGAGCGCAGCGGCGTGCCGTTTAGCTCACAGCATGCCGGGGTGATGCACGCCTGCGGACACGATATCCACACCAGCGTCATCCTTGGCGCCGCGTTAAAGCTGAAAGAGCGGGAGGCCTTGCTTAACGGCCGGGTGCGCATCCTGTTTCAGCCTGCTGAAGAGAACTTTGGCGGTGCGAAGAGCATGGTGCGGGCCGGTGCCCTGCGCGATGTCAGCGCGATTTTTGGTATGCACAACGAGCCTGGCCTGCCGGTTGGTGAGTTCGCTACCCGCGGCGGGCCGTTCTACGCCAACGTCGACCGCTTCGTGATCCGCATTACCGGTAAAGGCGCGCACGCCGCACGTCCTCATGAAGGCAACGACGCCATCGTGCTGGCGAGCCAGCTGGTAACGGCGCTGCAAAGCGTCGCCAGCCGCAACGTCAACACGCTTGATTCGGTGGTGCTGAGCGTCACCCGCATCGCAGGCGGCAACACCTGGAACGTGCTGCCGGAAAGCGTCGAGCTGGAAGGCACGCTGCGTACCCATCGCACGGAAGTGCAGCAGAATGTGAAAGCCCGCGTGGGCGAAATCGCCGCCGGGTTTGCCAGCGCCTTCAGCGCGCAGATTGATATCACCTGGTATGCCGGGCCTACCGCGCTGGTGAATGACGAACGCTGGGCCGACTTCGCCACCTCGGTCGCGCGTGAGGCCGGATATGAAACCCGGCACGCGGAACTGCATATGGGCGGGGAAGATTTTGCGGTCTATTTGCAGTCTGTTCCCGGCGCGTTTGTCAGCATTGGCAGCAACAGTCCGTTTGGTTTACATCACCCGGCCTTCAACCCGGATGAAGCACTGATTGAGCCCGCCGCCCGCTATTTTGCACAGCTTGCGGAAAAAGCTCTGCAACACGTTTAATTCAGGAGAGGTAAAGATGTCAGCAACCCGACAACTGCGGCTGGGCACCATTCTGCATGGTGCATCCGGGAATATGTCCGCCTGGCGCCATCCTGCGGCGATCGCCGACGCCAGTATTAACTTTGACTTCGTGAAAGCGACGGCGTTAAAGGCCGAGGAAGGGAAGCTCGATTTTCTCTTCGTGGCCGATGGTCTCTATATCAACGAGAAATCGATCCCCCATTTTCTGAATCGGTTTGAACCGTTAACCGTGCTTTCCGCTCTGGCCAGCATCACCTCGCGCCTGGGGCTGGTGGGAACCTTATCCACTTCCTACAGCGAGCCCTTTACCACGGCGCGCCAGTTCGCCAGCCTCGATCACCTGAGCAACGGCCGCGCGGGCTGGAACGTGGTGACCTCACCGCTGGAGGGGTCGGCGAAGAACTTTTCCCGCGAAAAACACCCCGAGCATGCGCTGCGCTACCGGATTGCCGATGAGTATCTCGACGTGGTGAAAGGGCTGTGGGATTCCTGGGAAGGCGACGCGTTTATCCGCAACAAAGAGAGCGGCCAGTTTTTTGACCCGACCAAACTGCATACGCTCGACCACCACGGTGACTTCTTCCAGGTCGCCGGTCCGCTGAATATTGGCCGCACGCCGCAGGGGCGACCAATTGTCTTTCAGGCCGGGGCGTCGGACGACGGGAAAAAGCTGGCGGCGAAACATGCCGACGCCATTTTTACCCACCACGAGACCTTCGACGAGGCAAAAGCCTTTTATCAGGACGTAAAACAGCAGCTGGAAACAAACGGCCGCCGCGCGTCGGATCTCCATATTTTCCAGGGCGTCAGCGTGATTGTGGGTAAAGATGCCGATGACGTGGAAAACCAGTATCAAACCACGGCGGCGCTGGTGTCGATTAACGACGCCCTCAATTACCTCGGCCGTTATTTCGAACATCACGATTTCAGCCAGTATCCGCTCGACGAGCCTTTCCCGGATATCGGCGATTTAGGCAAAAACAGCTTCCGCAGCACCACGGATGAAATCAAGCGTAACGCCCGCGAACGCAGCTTAACCCTGCGTCAGGTGGCGCTTGAGGCCGCTTCGCCGCGCCCGCGCTTTTCCGGCACGCCGGAGGAGGTGGCTGACGGTTTGCAGGCCTGGTTTGAAGGTTATGCCGCAGACGGCTTCATCATTCAGGGCGGTACGCCGGACACCTTCCCGCGCTTTGTTGACCAGGTGGTACCGATTCTGCAGTCTCGCGGCCTGTTCCGTACCGACTACCCGGGCACCACGCTGCGCGAAAGCCTTGGCTTAGACCAACCGAAAAACCAGTACACACAACAATAAAAGAGAACCCCGCTATGCAGAAATCATCGCTTGTTCTGGCGCTCGCGCTGGCCTTTACCCCTGCCGTCTGGGCAGAGAACGTCAATATTAACGGCACCGGCGTGAGCATCGAGGCCAATAAAACGCCGATTAACACCGCGAAAAATAGCGAGGCGGTGGCGCAGCTGCCGAAAGACTATCGCTTTGCCGTGCCGGGGAAATTTACCGTTGCGGTGGCGGGACTCAATCAGCCGCCGCTGACGGTCTTCTCCGACGACAACAAAACGCTGCTGGGGAGCGAAGTTGACGTCGCGCGTCTGGTCGCCGACAGCCTCGGGCTGGAGCTGAACGTGGTGCCCACCTCCTGGGAGGACTGGCCGCTGGGCGTCGCGTCCGGGAAATACGATGCCGCCATCAGCAACATCACCGTCACTAAAGAGCGCAAACAGAAGTTTGATTTCGCCACCTACCGTAAGGATTCCCTCGGCTTCTACGTGAAATCGACCAGCCCAATCAAATCGCTTCAGAAAGCGGAGGACATCGCCGGGCTGCGGATTATCGTGGGCTCCGGCACCAACCAGGAGGCCATCCTGCTGGCGTGGAATGCCGAAAACCTGAAGAAGGGACTGAAGCCCTTTACCCCGATCTACACCAAAGACGATGCGGCCCAAACCCTGGCGCTGCAGTCCGGGCGCGCGGATGCCTACTTTGGCCCGAACGTGATTGGCGCATGGAAAGCGGCGCTGAACGGGAAAACCAAACTGGTGGGCAGCGTCGACGGCGGCTGGCCGAAGGCGGCGCACATCGCGGTGACGCTGAAAAAAGGCAGCGGGCTGGTTGAGCCGGTGCAAACCGCGCTCAACGGCGTCATCAAAAACGGCGATTACGACAAAGTGCTGAACCGCTGGGGTGAAGGGGTTGAGCGCATTCCTCAGTCCGAAGTGAACCCGGCGGGCCTGGGCGATTAAGGAGGCGTGATGAGCGAACAATTTCGTGATGTATCACCGGAAGATGCCGAACTTCAGCCCATTATCGAGGGGCTGTTCGGGGAATATGCGGCCCGCTACGGGGACTACTTTTCCAAAGACGCGGAAGTGGAGCTCACCGAGTGGTATTTAGCGCCGCAGGGGCTGTTTATCGTCCTGGAGCGCGACGGGAAGATTATCGCCACCGGCGCGTACAAACCGTTCGACGAACGCACCGCGGAAATAAAACGCATCTGGACGGACAAAACCCTGCGTCAGCAGGGGCTTGCCGGGCGCGTGGTGCAGGAGCTGGAGCGCAGGGCGGTGCTGGCAGGGTACAGCCAGATCTACCTGACAACCGGTTTTCGCCAGCCGGAGGCGGTCAGGCTCTATCTCAGCCAGGGCTATCAGCCGCAGTTCGATCTGAACCGCGACCCGGAAGAGTATAGCCAGCCGCCGTTTGACGGTCGGCTGCGTTTCACCAAAACGCTGGTACGTGAAGCGTTCAGCAAAACCGCATAAGGAGCGACGATGAGCAACGTTGAAACCATTAAGGTGGTCCCGGCGCGTTATCCGCTGCGGGCCGTCGGCGCCGCGGTGGCGCTGTTTGTCCTGGCGATCGTGATTCAGTCCGTCGCCTTTAACCCGCGCTGGGAATGGGCAGTGTTTGCCCGCTGGTTCTTCGACCCGGTGATCCTCGAAGGCGTCGGGCAGACCCTGCTGCTGACGCTGATCGGCACCGCGCTGAGCGTGGTGTTTGGCGGCATGCTGGCGCTGGCGAGACTCTCGTCATCCTGGCTGCTGAGCAGCCTGGCGTGGGCGTACATCTGGCTGTTTCGGTCGCTGCCGCTGATCGTCGTGCTGATCATTCTTTACAACTTTTCCTATCTCTACGACACGCTCTCGCTCGGCGTGCCGTTCACCGGCATCACCTGGGGCAGCTTTGAAACCATCAACGTGCTGGGGCAGTTCTCTACCGCCGTGGTGGGGCTAACGCTGGTCCAGAGCGCCTATACCGCCGAGATCATTCGCGGTGGATTCCTCGGCGTCGATCACGGGCAGTATGAGGCCGCCGCCGCGCTCGGCCTGCCGGCCTGGCGCCGCACGGTGCGCATCATTTTGCCTCAGGCGCTGCGCACCATTCTGCCGTCGGGGTTCAATGAAATCATCAGCCTCGCCAAGGGCACGGCGATGGTGTACGTCCTGGCGATGCCGGAGCTGTTTTATACCATTCAGATGATCTACAACCGCACGCAGGAGGTGATCCCGCTGCTGATGGTCGGTGCCGCCTGGTATCTGGTGATTACCACCGTCTTGTCCGCTATCCAGTACGGTGTTGAGCGTGCACTCGCCCGCAGCGAACGCCGCTCTGCGGTTAATCAGAACCGCGCCGCCCGTCGCACCCGTTCCGTCACCACCACGCCAGCACAGGAGCCTATCCATGCCAGCCTCTCCTGAAGGACATATCTCAATTACCGGCGTCAGCAAGTATTTTGGTCGCCATAAGGCGCTCGACAACGTGTCGCTTGAGATCCCGCCCGGGTCCGTGACGGTCATTCTCGGGCCCTCAGGCTCGGGCAAATCGACGCTGTTGCGCACCATAAACCACCTGGAGCGCGTCGACGAAGGCTTTATTCAGATCGACGGGGACTACATTGGCTACCGTCGCCAGGGCGACAAGCTCTACGAGCTGAAGGAGAAAGAGATCCTCAAACAGCGCGTCAACGTGGGCTATGTGTTTCAGAACTTCAATCTCTTTCCTCACCTCACGGTGCTGGAAAACCTGATTGAGGCGCCCATCGCGCATAAGAAGCTCAGCAAAAAAGAGGCGGTGGAAAGCGCGTACCGCCTGCTGGACGTGGTCGGGCTGCGGGATAAAGCCGACGCCTGGTCTCGCCATCTCTCCGGCGGGCAGCAGCAGCGCATTGCGATTGCCCGCGCGCTGGCCTTACGTCCCCGCGTGATGCTGTTTGATGAACCTACCTCGGCGCTGGATCCGGAGCTGGTAGGGGAAGTGCTGGACGTGATCAAAAAGCTGGCCCGGTCCGGCACGACGCTGGTGGTGGTCACTCACGAGATCGGCTTTGCCCGCGAGGTGGCGGATCAGGTGGTGTTTATGGTCGACGGGAAAATCGTGGAGCAGGGCAGCAGCGACGCGGTGTTGAACCGGCCGTCGCACGCGCGAACGCGCCAGTTCCTGTCAAAAGTGCTGTAAGGAGCGCAGATGAAATACGGACTTCTGGCGGGACTGCTTTTTACGACGGCGAGCCACGCCAGCATCGATCTGAAAGCCAACGAGCAGCCGCTGCCGGTGACGGTGGATCGGCAGGCCGTGGCGAAGATCCCCGCCGGCTATAAATTCGTTGAGCCAGGCACGCTGACGGTCGCCGTCTCGATGCTGAACTCCCCGCCGCTGGCGCTGCTGGCCAGCGATAACCGCACGCGGATCGGCAGCGACCCGGATATTGCCCGCCTGCTGGCGGGCAGCCTGGGGCTGAAGCTAAAGCTGGTGCCGACGGCGTGGGAAGACTGGCCACTGGGGATCGCTTCCGGGCGCTACGACGTGGCGCTGGTGAACATTGCGGTGACCGAACAGCGTAAAGAGAAGTTTGATTTTGCGACCTACCGCGTCGATTCGCTGGCATTTTCGGTGAAATCCACCAGCGAGATTCAGTCAATCAAAAGCGCGGAAGATCTGGCCGGGAAAAGGGTGATTGTCGGCTCGGGTACCAATCAGGAGCGCATCCTGCTGGGCTGGAACGAAGAGAATAAAAAGGCGGGGCGGGCGCCTGCGCTGCCGGTCTATCTTCACGACGATGCCTCGGGCAATCTCTATATCCAGTCCGGCAGGGCGGATGTGTTCTTTGGCCCTCAGTCGGTTTCAGCTTACAAAGCGGCGCTCACCGGCAAAACCCGCGTGGTCGGTTTAGGGCCGAAGAAAGCTTATGTCGCCACCACGACCAAAAAAGGCAATCAACTGGTTTATGCCTTGCAGGCCGCGCTGAACGGTGCGATTGAGCGCGGAGAGTACCAGAAGGTGCTGGCGCGCTGGGGCGAGCAGGGCGAAGCGGTGGCGCAATCGGAGGTCAACCCGCCTGGGATAACATACTAATGGTGCTCTACACTTAGGATTTCACTCCTGAGGGGGCAACATGATTAAACTTTATGGCGTACCCGGCTGGGGCTCGGCAATCAGTGAGGTGATGCTGACCCTGGCTGATCTCCCTTATCAATTCATCAACGTGGACGGGTTTGACCAGCCCGGTCCGCAGCGTGAGTTGCTGCACAAGCTCAATCCGCTGTGCCAGGTGCCGACGCTGGCGCTGGAAAATGGCGCCATCATGACCGAAACGGCGGCGATTGCCCTGATGGTGCTCGACCGGTGTCCCGAGCTCGCCCCGCCCGTGGGGCAGGCTGAACGTCAGCAGTTTCAGCGTTTGCTCATCTGGTTCGTAGCCAACGTCTATCCCACGTTTACCTATGCAGACTATCCCGAACGCTGGGTGCCGGATGCGCCGGAACAGCTGCAGAAAAACTGCATCGAATACCGGAAATCTCTTTATTTGTGGTTCGAAAGCCAGCTTAAGGCTGCCCCGTTTGCGCTGGGGGAACGGCTGACGCTGCTGGATGTGTATATTGCGGTGGCGCGCACCTGGGGGCCCCGTCACGCCTGGTTTGCCGAAAATACCCCTAAATTCACGGCGATTGCGGACGCCGTATGTCAGCGACCGGAACTGCACAAGGTGTTAAAGGCAAACAATATTATCTGATAACGTGGAACCCTCATTCACAACCGGAAGCCTGTACATGCCACACGTAGATATCAAATGTTTTCCCCGTGATTTGAACGACGAACAAAAAGCTGCCCTGGCGGCAGATATTGCCGACGTGATTATTCGCCATTTCAACAGCAAAGACAGTTCCGTGTCGGTGGCGTTGAAGCAGATCGCGCCTGAAGACTGGAAGGCGCAGGTCTGGGATACCGAAATTGGACCGAAGCTGGAGGAGCTTATTAAGAAGCCCGGGTATTCGATGTAATATCTTCTGCCGGGGAGCGAATAAATCCTCCCCGGCTCGACTTCCCGTTTTTCGCAAAAATCGATAAAAATGCGTTTTGTCTTATCCGCTACACTTAACGTTTCTGGCTGACTTTTTATTCATCCTTAGGAAAGATCTTCAACAGAATCAATTAAGGACAGACACGTTAAAGGATAATTTTCTGATGACAAAATTACCCCGTTTTTCATTCGCCTTTCTTCATCCCCGTTACTGGCTAAGCTGGGCCGGCATTGCGGCTCTGTGGCTCATCATGCTGCTCCCTTATCCGCTTCTGTTCAGAATCGGTCATGGCCTGGGGCGACTGGCGATGCGCTTACTTCCTCGCCGCGTCGAGATTGCCCGCCGCAACCTGGAACTTTGTTTCCCGGAGATGAAAAAGGATGAACGCGAGTCATTGCTGCAGCGTAATTTTGAATCGGTAGGAATGGGGGTGATTGAAACCGGGATGGCATGGTTCTGGCCTGCGTGGCGGGTGAAGAAATGCTTTACCGTGCAGGGGTATGAGCACATGGAAAAGGCGAGGGCGCAGGGAAAAGGCGTGGTGCTGGTGGGGATGCATTTTCTGACGCTTGAGCTGGGCGCGCGGATATTTGGCATGCTCAACCCCGGTATCGGGGTGTATCGCCCTAATAACAATGCTCTGCTGGACTGGCTTCAGACGCGCGGACGTCTGCGTTCCAACAAAACCATGCTCGATCGCCATGATTTAAAGGGCATGATCCGCTCGCTGAAGCAGAATGAAATTTTGTGGTACGCCCCGGACCACGACTATGGCAAAACCAACAGCGTGTTTGTGCCGTTCTTTGCGGTGCCGGATGCCGCAACGACGGCGGGCAGCTATATGCTGGTCAAAAGCGCTAAGCCTGCCGTCATCCCCTTTGTGCCGCGTCGCAGGGCGGATGGCACCGGTTACGAGCTGATTATTCTGGAGGATATCAGTGAGGCGTTGCAGGGCGGCGATAAAGAAGCCGTGGCGACGCAGATGAACAGGGCAATTGAGCAGGCCGTACGTATGGCCCCAGAGCAGTATATGTGGCTGCACCGTCGCTTCAAAACCCGTCCTGAAGGGGTACCTGACCGATATGCCCGTCTGAAACAGGCGGCAACTGGGGGTGATAATCTCTCCGCCAGCGATTTTTCTGACCGCTCAGGCATACAGCACTAACACCACAGCCATGCCCTCACCCTGCGGTGAGGGCATGACCGGCGCTACAGTGCAGACCGGCGGTACGGCGCATAGTCCGCCTGCCACCAGGTCTTCTCAATGCGCGCCAGCAGGGTTTCATCATCTAACGATGGCGCTACGCCTTGTTCAATGGCTGCCCGGGCGACGGCAACGGCAATCTGGCGCGAGACCGTTTCAATCTGATCTACCGGCGGCAGCAATCCTCCTCTTTCTGTGGCCACCAGCGGAGACTGGGCGGCCAGGCTGCGGCTTGCTGCCATCAGCATCTCTTCCGTCACCCGGCGCGCGTTACAGGCCAGCACACCCAGCCCCAGGCCCGGGAAGATATAGGCGTTATTACACTGGGCAATCTCGTAGTGCGCGTTCTCCCAGAATACCGGCGCGAACGGGCTGCCGGTGGCCACCAGCGCGGCCCCCTGGGTCCAGGCGATGAGATCCTGCGGCTGGGCCTCCGCCCGCGACGTTGGGTTCGAGAGCGGCATGATAATCGGGCGCGGGCAGTGGCGATGCATCTCTTTGACGATCTCTTCGCTGAACAGCCCCGGCTGACCTGAAACGCCGATCATCACCGTTGGATGTGCGTTCTTCACCACGTCCAGCAGGGAAATATTCTTTGCGTCTACCTGCCAGCGGCTTACGGCGTCGCGCGCGGTAAGCAGGTTTTTCTGGAAATCGAGCAGGTTGGTCATGTCGTCGGTCAGCAGGCCGAAGCGATCGACCATGAAGATCCTGCTGCGGGCTTCCGACTCGGTCAGGCCGTCATCGACCATCAGCGCCACAATTTTTTCAGCGATCCCGCATCCCGCAGAGCCGCTGCCGAGGAAGACCACGCGCTGATCGCGAATGCGCGTGCCCGCCGCGTGGGCCGCTGCGATCAGCGTCCCAGCGGTGACGGCTGCCGTGCCCTGGATATCATCATTGAAGCAGCACAGCTGATCGCGGTAGCGCTGAAGAAGCCGGGTGGCATTTTTCTGTGCAAAGTCTTCAAATTGCAGGAGAACGTTGGGCCAGCGCGCTTTAACCGTGCTGATAAACATATCCATAAATTCAGCGTATTGATCGTCGCTGATGCGCGGATGACGCCAGCCCATGTACATCGGGTCGTCGAGGTGTTGCTGATTATTGGTGCCGACATCCAGCATAATCGGAAGGGTGGAGGCCGGATGGATCCCTCCGCAGGCGGTATAGAGTGACAGCTTGCCAATCGGAATGCCCATACCGCCGATACCCTGGTCGCCGAGCCCTAAAATGCGCTCTCCGTCCGTTACCACAATCACCCGAACGTCGTTGCGCGAGAAACTTTGCAGCATCTCATCAATACGATGGCGGTTAGGCCATGAAATAAACAAGCCGCGCGCGCGGCGATAAATCGTGGAGAAATGCTCGCAGGCTTCACCCACCGTCGGGGTATAGATAATCGGTAACGTCTCTTTCAGATGCGAACGCAAGAGGTTATAAAAGAGAGTTTCATTGGTGTCCTGAATATTGCGCAAATAAACATGACGGGAAATATCGCTTTTAAAATGGCAGAACTGCACCCAGGCGCGCTCGGTTTGCTCTTCAATGGTTTCAACGTTATGCGGCAATAACCCATGCAGATTAAAATTATCCCGCTCTTCCTTAATAAAGGCGAGTGTAGATTCAATCTGTCAATGCAACACCCCTTTCAATTATCTCTTTCGGTGTTTTGAACTTCAGTGTCTTTCTCGGTCTGTTGTTTAGCTGAGCA
>NZ_JBMKHB010000022.1:0-81311 GCF_049238285.1 Enterobacter cloacae complex sp. IR53041
AGTCTTCGGTGGAGCGGTAGTTCAGTCGGTTAGAATACCTGCCTGTCACGCAGGGGGTCGCGGGTTCGAGTCCCGTCCGTTCCGCCACTTATTAAGACATTAAGCCTGCCTTACTGGCAGGCTTAATGGCAAAAAACTTTAGGGGCGTAGCTCAGTTGGTAGAGCACCGGTCTCCAAAACCGGGTGTCGCGAGTTCGAGTCTCTCCGCCCCTGCCATATAGAATCCTTTGCTTCGGCAAAGGATTTTTTTTTGCCTGAAAGACTGTAAAAACGCCTCTTCTTACTATTCAGCCAGCATTCCTGCTGGCTGATGTATCAATCCATTACATTGATTTTTAACAGATCTTTTATCTGCGACTGCTTATCACTGTTTTGCAGCCAAATCGCATACAGCGGTCTGGTAAGCGTGGTGGAATCCATTACGGTATGCAGCCCAGCTTTAGTGTCTGCCCAGCGAACAGGTAACCAGGTACAACCTCTCAGCAAGGGCAGTTGCTGACAGGCGATCTCTGCAGAGCTGGTCGTTAACTGTGGGACGTCATCAGGTGCAATCAAGCCCGTCTCATGCTGCTGAAAATCAGGCCCCCATTCCAGGCGCAAATAGGTCAGGTCTGCCTTCATCATCGACGGTTCAGAGGCATAAAGCGCCAGGCCAAATTGGCCCACAATCTGGCTGCTAAATTCGTCCATCTTGGGGGCTTCGGTTGTGATAAGAAGATCAAGCTGGCGCTCATGAAGTTGCTTAACCAGCGACTGCCGTTGCGCAATCCGGGCTTCAAATTGCAGATGGCTATGAGATTGATAAAGCCGGGAAAGCCACTGACTTAGCATACATTCCCACAGGGAAGCGCTGGCCCCTATCGAGAACTCATTATGCCTCGAAGTATGGGCAACCTCTTTGCGTGCCGCCTGCCAGGTATTCATCAGCGTTTCTGCGTACGGCAGTAGTTTTTCGCCGGCGGGCGTGAGGCGGATATTGTTGCGATGGCGGGTAAAAAGATTCACACCCAGTTGATTTTCCAGCTGTCGAATACGAAAACTGACTGCTGACTGCGTCAGGTAAAGGGCTTCAGCTGCTCGCCCAAAGTGGCGTGTTCTGCTCACTTCAAGGAAAGTTTTAAGCAATTCCGTATCCACATCTTTCTCCGCAAAATTATTTGTCGTTATGATTTAAATGTTTTGTTTTACACTCTGTCAAGCGTAACTAATACTCCGCGCCATAAATAGCTCGGCCAAAGAATTAGGAGCGTGTAGGATGGCGGAAAGCTTTACGACGACTAATCGTTTTTTCGACAATAAACATTATCCGCGCGGGTTCTCTCGTCACGGCGATTTCACCATCAAAGAAGCTCAGCTGCTTGAGCGCCATGGTTATGCCTTTAACGAGCTGGATCTGGGCAAGCGTGAGCCTGCTACTGAAGACGAAAAACAGTTTGTTTCTGTTTGCCGTGGTGAGCGTGAGCCGCAGTCTGAAGCGGAACGTGTATGGATCAAGTATATGGCACGCATTAAGCGTCCAAAGCGCTTCCATACGCTGTCTGGCGGTAAGCCGCAGATGGAAGGTGCAGAAGACTACACCGAGTCTGATGACTAAGATGATAAGAAGGGGCTACGGCCCCTTTTTTATGCCAGCAACTTCTGCAGGTGCAGCAGCAAACGATCGATAGCGCGGTAACTCAGCGCCTCCTGCAAGTGTTTCCTCTCAATGTCAGTACATCCTTCCACGTCAGCAATGGTTCTGGCCACTTTTAGCAAACGTTGCCACGCTCGTATAGACAGCCCAAAGCGCGTCAACGTCTCCTCAAGCCATCCTGCATCTTCACTGTTAAGCGAACAAAACTGCCGGATCCCGGCATTATCAAGCCGAGCATTCAGCCTGTTTTGACGGGCGTATTGTCGTGCCTGGGCAGCGATCACCCGCTCGCGCACTTTTACTGAGCTCTCACCCGTTATGCCCGTCTGCCTGAGCAGGCCCGGCGGCGGGAGGGGGATTTCGAGGGATAAATCGAAACGGTCGAGGAATGGGCCGGAAAGCTTTCCCAGATAGCGCAGCGTCTGCTCTGGCGTACAGCGGTTATGGTTGCCCTGATAATGCCCCGTCGGGCTGGGGTTCATCGCAGCGACCAGTTGAAACTGCGCGGGATAGCTTATTTTGGCCCGCGTGCGCGAGATATGTATCTCACCAGATTCAATAGGTTCTCTCAGTGCATCCAGCACGCGACGCTCAAACTCAGGCAACTCATCAAGAAACAGAATGCCATTGTGTGCCAGTGAGATCTCACCCGGTCCGGGGATAGACCCACCGCCGACCATTGCCGTCAGTGAAGCGCTATGATGTGGGGAACGAAAAGGGCGACGGCGCCACTGTTTTTGCAACGATGCCGAACTGATGAGGCTATATATAGCAGCGCTTTCCAGCGCTTCATGGTTATTGAGCGGCGGGAGCAACCCGCTCAGCCTGCTCGCCAGCATCGTTTTACCTGTACCAGGCGGGCCAATCAGCAGGAGATTGTGTCCACCTGCAGCCGTAATCTCCAGCGCCCGTTTACCTTGCTCCTGTCCCATGATCTCACTGAGATCTTCTGGCGCATCTGCTACAGCCTCGTCGCACTCCTCCGGCTCGGACAGTTCATGTCGGCCTTCCAGCCAGGCACACACTTCCTGAAGATGCCCGGCGATAAGGCACCCCTTTTCGGCAATAAGACTCACTTCTGATGCGTTTTCATTGGCGACAATGATTTGCCGCCCTGCACGAATGGCTTCCAGCGCTCCCGATATCGCACCGGGAACGCCTCTCAATGCGCCTGTGAGCGCGAGTTCACCCACGAACTCGTACGAGCCTAGCCTGGTCGTAGTAAGCTGCTCAGAAGCCGCGAGAAGCGCAATTGCGATAGGTAAATCGTATCGCCCGCCCTCTTTGGGCAGATCGGCGGGGGCAAGGTTGATGGTGATCTTCTTCGCGGGGAAGGTATAACCGCTATTTATTATTGCGCTGCGAACGCGATCCCTGGCCTCTTTAACCGTCGTTTCAGGTAACCCGACAAGCGTGAGTCCGGGCAGCCCATTACTCAAATGAACCTCTACGGAAACAAGCGGTGCCTTTACCCCGAGAGCCGCACGCGTATAAACAACTGACAGTGACATTTGCACTACCTCCTGATGTGACTATGACAGTGCGCGTTATGCCTGTTTAGCGCTATTTAGCGAATTTACGCTGCCTGTTCAGGGATTTTAAAAGCACAATGAAACTATTGCACAATCGTGGAACCCTCCTCGCAGAGCGAAAAAAACCTGTTTTGACGGTTAGCGGAGGAGTAAAAAAGTGAAAAATATTCATTTTCTAATTTCCGTATATAAAACAACGATTTTAAGAAATATGATTCGCGGGCTAACCAAATCCGTCATAAATAAATCTTGTGTTTGATTTAAAAACTGTGATAACTCTTTAGGTATTCCTTCGAACAAGATGCAAAAAGAACTGAAAATGACAGCCCTTCTACGAGTGATTAGCCTGGTCGTGATTAGCGTGGTGGTGATTATTATCCCACCGTGCGGGGCTGCACTTGGACGAGGAAAGGCTTAGAAATCAAGCCTTAACGAACTAAGACCCCCGCACCGAAAGGTCCGGGGGTTTTTTTATGACTAAAAAACGTAAATGAGGAGCAGAGAATGACGACTAGCACAAAATTCTGTTTCTCCCGATTTATGACGGGGAACTAACTATGAATGGGGCACAGTGGGTAGTACATGCGTTGCGCGCGCAGGGAGTCGAGACAGTATTCGGTTATCCGGGTGGCGCAATTATGCCGATTTACGATGCACTGTATGACGGCGGCGTGGAGCACCTGTTGTGCCGACACGAGCAGGGCGCAGCGATGGCCGCCATCGGTTATGCCCGTGCCACCGGTAAAACCGGTGTCTGTATGGCGACCTCAGGTCCGGGCGCAACGAACCTGATCACCGGTCTGGCTGATGCACTGCTGGATTCTGTTCCCGTTGTTGCCATCACCGGACAGGTTGCCTCTCCGTTCATCGGCACCGACGCGTTCCAGGAAGTCGATGTACTCGGTTTATCGCTGGCCTGCACCAAACACAGTTTTCTCGTTCAGTCACTGGAAGAGCTGCCGCGCGTAATGGCGGAAGCATTCGAGGTTGCCAGCTCCGGTCGCCCTGGTCCGGTTCTGGTCGATATCCCGAAAGATATCCAGGTCGCACACGGCGAACTGGAGCCGCACTTCTCCACCGTTGGAAGCGACGACGCCTTTCCGCATGCGGAAGTTGAAGAGGCGCGTCAGATGCTGGTGCAGGCGAAACAGCCGATGCTGTACGTTGGCGGTGGCGTAGGCATGGCGCAGGCCGTTCCCGCCCTGCGTGAATTTATTGCGGTAACGCAAATGCCTGCCACCTGCACGCTGAAAGGGTTGGGTGCGGTAGATGCCGATTACCCCTACTATCTGGGCATGCTGGGGATGCACGGCACCAAAGCGGCAAACCTGGCGGTGCAGGCGTGCGATCTGCTCATCGCCGTCGGTGCCCGTTTTGACGACCGCGTCACCGGTAAGCTGAATACCTTTGCGCCGAACGCCAAAGTTATCCATATGGATATCGACCCGGCGGAAATGAACAAGCTGCGTCAGGCGCACGTCGCGCTGCAGGGCGATCTCAACGCGCTGTTACCGGCATTGCAGCAGCCGCTGGATATCAACGCATGGCGTCAGCATACCGCCGACATGCGCGCTGAACACGCCTGGCGTTACGACCACCCCGGCGAGGCCATCTACGCGCCGCTGCTGTTGAAGCAGCTGTCCGACCGTAAGCCCGCCGACAGCGTGGTGACGACCGATGTCGGCCAGCATCAGATGTGGTCCGCCCAGCACATGACCTACACCCGTCCGGAAAACTTCATCACTTCCAGCGGGTTAGGGACGATGGGCTTCGGTCTGCCAGCCGCGGTTGGCGCACAGGTTGCCCGCCCGAACGATACCGTTATCTGTATCTCCGGTGACGGCTCCTTCATGATGAACGTTCAGGAGCTCGGCACCGTGAAGCGCAAGCAGTTACCGCTGAAGATCGTGTTGCTCGATAACCAGCGTTTAGGGATGGTTCGCCAGTGGCAACAGCTGTTCTTCCAGGAACGTTACAGTGAAACCACCCTGACCGATAACCCCGATTTCCTCACCCTGGCCAGCGCCTTCGGCATTCCTGGCCAGCACATCACCCGTAAAGACCAGGTTGAAGCGGCACTCGACACCATGCTGTCAAGCGAAGGGCCATACCTGCTTCATGTCTCAATCGACGAGCTTGAGAACGTCTGGCCGTTGGTACCGCCCGGTGCCAGTAACTCACAAATGCTGGAGAAATTATCATGATGCAACATCAGGTCGCCGTGCAGGCTCGCTTCAACCCGGAAACATTAGAACGCGTTTTGCGCGTGGTGCGTCATCGTGGTTTTCAGATTTGCTCTATGAATATGGAGACGGCCACCGACGCGCAAAACATCAGTATCGAATTAACCGTTGCCAGCCCGCGGCCGGTCGACTTACTGTTTAGTCAGTTATCAAAGCTGGTAGACGTTGCCCATGTTGCCATCTGCCAGAGCACAACCACATCACAACAAATCCGCGCTTAAGCGTGACAGGACGAAAAAATGACGACAAAAAAAGCTGATTACATTTGGTTCAATGGTGAGATGGTTCGCTGGGAGGACGCGAAGGTCCACGTGATGTCCCACGCGCTGCATTACGGTACCTCCGTGTTTGAAGGCATCCGCTGCTACGATTCTCACAAAGGGCCAGTGGTGTTCCGCCATCGCGAACACATGCAGCGTCTGCATGACTCAGCCAAAATTTATCGTTTCCCGGTTTCTCAGAGTGTGGATGAGCTGATGGAAGCCTGCCGCGAGGTGATCCGTAAGAACAACCTCACCAGCGCCTATATTCGTCCGCTGGTCTTCGTGGGCGACGTCGGCATGGGCGTGAACCCGCCAGCCGGTTACAACACCGATGTGATCATTGCCGCGTTCCCATGGGGTGCCTACCTGGGTGCTGAAGCCCTTGAGCAGGGGATCGACGCAATGGTCTCTTCCTGGAATCGCGTTGCACCCAACACCATCCCGACCGCGGCGAAAGCGGGCGGTAACTACCTTTCTTCCCTGCTGGTCGGCAGCGAAGCGCGCCGTCACGGTTACCAGGAAGGTATCGCGCTCGACGTGAATGGCTACATCTCCGAAGGCGCAGGTGAAAACCTGTTTGAAGTGAAAGACGGCATTCTGTTTACCCCGCCATTCACCTCGTCCGCGCTGCCGGGCATCACCCGTGATGCCATCATCAAGCTGGCGAAAGATCTGGGTATCGAAGTGCGCGAGCAGGTGCTGTCTCGCGAATCCCTGTACCTGGCCGATGAAGTGTTCATGTCCGGTACCGCGGCTGAAATTACGCCGGTGCGTAGCGTAGACGGCATTCAGGTGGGCGAAGGCCGCTGTGGCCCGGTGACCAAACGCATTCAGCAAGCGTTCTTTGGCCTCTTCACCGGCGAGACAGAAGATAAATACGGCTGGTTGGATCAGGTTAATCACTAAATATAAATTTGGGACGGCACGCACCGTCCCATTACATAGTCAGACGGGAGTAAATAAAGCATGCCTAAGTATCGTTCAGCCACCACCACCCACGGCCGTAATATGGCGGGTGCCCGCGCACTGTGGCGCGCCACCGGAATGACCGACGCCGATTTCGGCAAGCCAATAATCGCCGTGGTGAACTCCTTCACCCAGTTTGTGCCGGGCCACGTGCACCTGCGCGATCTCGGTAAGCTGGTTGCCGAGCAAATCGAAGCCTCCGGCGGCGTGGCGAAAGAGTTCAACACCATTGCGGTGGATGACGGTATCGCGATGGGCCATGGGGGCATGCTCTATTCACTCCCGTCGCGCGAGCTGATCGCCGACTCGGTAGAGTACATGGTTAACGCCCACTGCGCCGATGCGATGGTCTGTATCTCCAACTGCGACAAAATCACCCCGGGGATGCTGATGGCCTCCCTGCGCCTGAACATTCCGGTGATCTTCGTCTCCGGTGGCCCGATGGAAGCGGGAAAAACCAAGCTCTCCGACAAAATCATCAAGCTCGACCTGGTCGATGCGATGATTCAGGGCGCGGACCCGAAAGTCTCTGACGAGCAGAGTGACCAGGTGGAGCGCTCCGCGTGCCCGACCTGCGGCTCCTGTTCCGGTATGTTCACGGCGAACTCCATGAACTGCCTGACCGAAGCGCTGGGTCTGTCTCAGCCGGGCAACGGCTCGCTGCTGGCGACCCATGCCGACCGTAAGCAGCTGTTCCTCAACGCCGGTAAACGCATCGTTGAACTGACTAAGCGCTACTACGAGCAGGACGACGCCAGCGCGCTGCCGCGCAGCATCGCCAGCAAAGCGGCGTTCGAGAACGCCATGACCCTGGACATCGCCATGGGCGGTTCCACCAACACCGTTCTGCACCTGCTGGCCGCCGCGCAGGAAGCCGAAATCGACTTCACCATGAGCGACATCGACAGGCTCTCCCGTAAAGTGCCGCAGCTGTGTAAGGTCGCACCGAGTACCCAGAAGTACCATATGGAAGACGTGCATCGCGCGGGTGGCGTCATCGGTATCCTCGGCGAGCTGGATCGCGCCGGGCTGCTGAACCGTGACGTGAAAAACGTGCTTGGCCTGCCGCTGCCTGAGTCGCTGAACCAGTACGACGTGATGCTGACCAAAGACGACGCGGTGAAAAAGATGTTCCGCGCGGGCCCTGCCGGTATTCGTACTACCCAGGCGTTCTCGCAGGACTGCCGCTGGGATACCCTGGACGATGACCGCGCTGAAGGCTGCATCCGCTCGCTGGAGCATGCCTATAGCAAAGACGGGGGCCTGGCCGTGCTGTACGGTAACTTTGCGGAAAATGGCTGCATCGTGAAAACCGCAGGCGTGGACGACAGCATCCTGAAATTCACCGGTCCGGCGAAGGTGTACGAAAGCCAGGATGAAGCGGTAGACGCCATCCTCGGCGGCAAAGTGGTGGAAGGCGACGTGGTTGTCATTCGCTACGAAGGGCCAAAAGGCGGGCCGGGCATGCAGGAGATGCTCTACCCGACCACCTTCCTGAAATCCATGGGCCTCGGTAAAGCCTGTGCGCTGATCACCGACGGTCGTTTCTCCGGTGGCACTTCCGGCCTCTCTATCGGCCACGTTTCCCCGGAAGCGGCAAGCGGCGGCAACATCGCCATCATCGAAGACGGCGATCTGATCGAAATAGACATTCCGAATCGCGGCATTCAGCTCAAGCTGAGCGACCAGGAAATTGCGGCCCGTCGTGAAGCGCAGGAAGCGCGCGGCGACAAAGCCTGGACGCCGAAAGACCGCCAGCGCGAAGTCTCCTTTGCCCTGCGCGCCTACGCGAGCCTTGCCACCAGTGCAGATAAAGGCGCGGTGCGCGATAAATCTAAACTTGGGGGCTAACGATGGCCGAGTCACAACCCTTATCCGCCGCCCCCGAGGGGGCGGAATATCTCAGGGCGGTGCTGCGCGCACCGGTCTATGAAGCCGTGCAGGTCACCCCCCTGCAGAAAATGGAAAAACTCTCTTCGCGCCTCGACAACGTCATTCTGGTGAAGCGCGAAGACCGCCAGCCGGTGCACAGCTTCAAGCTGCGCGGCGCCTACGCGATGATGGCCGGGCTGACCGACGAGCAAAAAGCGCGGGGCGTGATTACCGCCTCGGCGGGCAACCACGCCCAGGGCGTGGCGTTCTCGTCTGCCCGTCTGGGGCTGAAGGCGCTGATCGTGATGCCGGTTGCTACCGCCGACATCAAGGTCGACGCGGTGCGCGGTTTCGGCGGCGAAGTCTTGCTCCACGGGGCCAACTTTGACGAAGCAAAAGCCAAAGCGATCGAGCTGGCGCAGCAGCAGGGCTTCACCTGGGTGCCGCCGTTCGACCACCCGATGGTGATTGCCGGCCAGGGCACGCTGGCGCTGGAGCTGCTGCAGCAGGATGCCCATCTCGACCGCGTCTTTGTCCCGGTGGGCGGCGGCGGTTTAGCCGCAGGCGTGGCGGTGCTGATCAAACAGCTGATGCCGCAGATCAAAGTCATTGCCGTGGAAGCGGAAGACTCCGCCTGCCTGAAAGCGGCGCTGGATGCCGGGCATCCGGTTGACCTGCCGCGCGTCGGTCTGTTTGCCGAGGGCGTGGCGGTGAAGCGCATTGGCGACGAAACGTTCCGCCTGTGCCGGGAATATCTCGACGATATCGTCACGGTGGACAGCGACGCGATCTGCGCGGCGATGAAAGATCTGTTCGAAGACGTGCGTGCGGTGGCGGAACCCTCCGGCGCGCTGGCGCTGGCGGGCATGAAAAAATACATCGCGCAGCACAACATCCGCGGCGAGCGTCTGGCGCACGTGCTTTCCGGGGCCAACGTGAACTTCCACGGTCTTCGCTACGTGTCCGAGCGCTGCGAGCTGGGCGAACAGCGTGAAGCGCTGCTGGCGGTGACCATTCCGGAAGAGAAGGGCAGCTTCCTGAAGTTCTGTCAGCTGCTGGGCGGTCGTTCGGTGACGGAGTTTAACTACCGTTTTGCCGATGCCAAAGACGCCTGCATTTTTGTCGGCGTGCGTCTGAGCCGCGGCGTGGAGGAGCGCAAAGAGATCCTCAACCTGCTGCATGAGGGCGGCTATAGCGTGGTCGATCTCTCCGACGACGAGATGGCGAAGCTGCACGTGCGTTACATGGTCGGTGGCCGTCCTTCCAAGCCGCTCAGGGAACGCCTGTTCAGCTTTGAGTTCCCGGAATCGCCGGGCGCGTTGCTCAAGTTTCTGCACACGCTGGGCACGCACTGGAACATCTCTCTGTTCCACTACCGCAGCCACGGCACCGACTACGGCCGCGTGCTGGCGGCGTTCGAACTGGGCGAGCACGAGCCGGATTTCGAAACGCGGCTGAACGAGCTGGGCTACGAGTGCCATGACGAAACCCACAACCCGGCGTTCCGCTTCTTCCTGGCAGGCTAAGGGCTGAGCGGCATGTAGGCCGGGTAAGCGCAGCGCCACCCGGCTTTAGTGGTTCGGCAGTATCGTCCAGAACGCATCAATAAGCGGCTCATGCAGCCGCTTTTTTTGTGCGCACACGCCAAGCTCAAACGGCGTTTTCTCGTCGCTGCGTTCCAGAATCATCACGCGATTGCGCACCGGCTCCGGGCTGTTGTCCAGCACCACTTCCGGCAGCAGCGCCACGCCGCAGCCCAGCGCCACCATCGACACCATCGCCTCATGGCCGCTGACGGTGGCGTAAATCGACGGGTTGCTGATTTTCTGACGGCGGAACCACAGCTCTATGCGGCGGCGAACCGGGCCCTGATCGGCCATGATAAACGGCACCGTGGACCAGTCCGGTTTTTCCACCGACACCTGGTTACGCACCGGGCAGGGCAGCGCCGGGGCAATCAACACCACCGCCAGATTTTCCAGCATCGAGAACGCTACCGCGCCCGGCAGGGTTTCCGGCTTCCCGGCAATGGCGAGATCCGCTTCGCCTGTCACCACTTTTTCCATCGCGTCGGCAGCGTCGCCGGTAGTGAGCTTAATTTCAACCGACGGATGCGCCGCGCGAAAGCGGTCAAGGATGGGCGGCAGATGGCTGTAGGCGGCGGTCACGGAGCAGAAAATATGCAGCTCACCGGAGAGTGACGGCCCCTGCTGATCGATAGAGTGCCGCAGCTGCTGGTACTGCAGCAGCGTCTGCTGGGCAAAAATACGCAGCTCTTCGCCTGCTTCCGTGAGGGTGACGGTGCGGTTATCGCGCACGAACAGCGGCTGGCCGAGATCTTCCTCAAGGCGCTGGATCTGGCGCGAAAGCGTGGAGGGGCTGACGTGCATCGCCCGGGCGCTGCGGCCAAAGTGACGGCTTTCCGCCAGGTGCAGGAACATTTTCAGATCGCGTAAATCCACCGATTCCACTCCCTCTTTTTACATTGCATAAATTGCAATATGACGTTGTGAATATATCAATTTCCGCAATAAATTTCCTGTTGTAATGTGGGTACATTCTCGCTGAAACGCGAACCGAACAATAAGACACACAACATCACGAGGTATCACCCATGGCTAACTACTTTAATACACTGAACTTGCGCCAGCAGCTGGCGCAGCTGGGTAAATGCCGCTTCATGGCGCGCGATGAATTTGCCGATGGCGCGAGCTACCTTCAGGGTAAAAAAGTGGTCATCGTCGGCTGTGGCGCACAGGGTCTGAACCAGGGCCTGAACATGCGTGACTCCGGTCTGGATATCTCCTACGCCCTGCGCAAAGAAGCGATTGCCGAGAAGCGTGCCTCCTGGCGCAAAGCGACCGAAAATGGCTTCAAAGTGGGTACCTACGAAGAGCTGATCCCGCAGGCGGATCTGGTGGTTAACCTGACGCCGGACAAGCAGCACTCAGACGTTGTGCGTTCCGTACAGCCGCTGATGAAAGACGGCGCGGCGCTGGGTTACTCCCACGGCTTCAACATCGTTGAAGTGGGCGAGCAGATCCGTAAAGACATCACCGTGGTGATGGTGGCACCGAAGTGCCCGGGTACCGAAGTGCGTGAAGAGTACAAGCGTGGTTTCGGCGTGCCGACGCTGATCGCGGTTCACCCGGAAAACGATCCGAAAGATGAAGGTATGGCGATTGCCAAAGCATGGGCTGCGGCGACCGGCGGCCACCGTGCGGGCGTGCTGGAATCGTCCTTCGTTGCCGAAGTGAAATCTGACCTGATGGGCGAGCAGACCATTCTGTGCGGCATGCTGCAGGCCGGTTCTCTGCTGTGCTTCGATAAGCTGGTGGAAGAGGGCACCGACCCGGCATACGCGGAAAAACTGATTCAGTTCGGCTGGGAGACCATCACCGAAGCGCTGAAGCAGGGCGGTATTACGCTGATGATGGACCGTCTGTCCAACCCGGCAAAACTGCGTGCTTACGCGCTGTCTGAACAGCTGAAAACCATCATGGCGCCGCTGTTCCAGAAACATATGGACGACATCATCTCCGGCGAGTTCTCTTCCGGCATGATGGCTGACTGGGCGAACGACGATAAGAAACTGCTGACCTGGCGTGAAGAGACCGGTAAGACCGCGTTCGAAACCGCGCCACAGTACGAAGGTAAAATCGGCGAGCAGGAGTACTTCGATAAAGGCGTCCTGATGATTGCGATGGTGAAAGCAGGCGTTGAGCTGGCGTTCGAAACCATGGTGGATTCCGGCATCATTGAAGAGTCTGCGTACTACGAATCACTGCACGAGCTGCCGCTGATCGCGAACACCATCGCCCGTAAGCGTCTGTACGAAATGAACGTGGTTATCTCGGATACCGCAGAATACGGTAACTACCTGTTCTCTTACGCCTGCGTACCGCTGCTGAAAGAGTTTATGACCACTCTGCAGCCGGGCGATCTGGGTAAAGCGATTGCAGAAGGTGCCGTGGATAACGCGCAGCTGCGCGACGTGAACGAAGCCATTCGCAGCCACCAGATCGAGAAAGTGGGTCACAAACTGCGTGGCTACATGACCGACATGAAGCGTATCGCGGTAGCGGGTTAACAACCTTGTCGGGTGGCGCTTCGCTTATCCGACCTACAAAACCGTAAGATGTAGGCCGGGTAAGGCGCAGCCGCCACCCGGCTTGTTTATTTGCGGTACAGCACTTTAATCACGTGGTAGCCGAACTGCGTGTGCAGCGGGCCGGTTGGCTCCAGCACCGGGCAGGAGAAGACCACTTTATCGAACGCCGGTACCATCTGACCCTGGCGGAATTCACCCAGATCGCCGCCGCGTTTGCCTGACGGACAGATGGAGTGCTTCTTCGCCAGTTTGCCGAAGTCGGCGCCGTTTTTGATCTGCTCCAGAAGATCCAGAGCCAGTTTCTCTTCTTTAACAAGAATATGCAGTGCTGCTGCTGTTTTTGCCATGATCGTGCCTTGAGTGGTATGGATTAGGCTCGCTATACTACCACGCTGTTATTCTCCCCTCCTGACTTTCATTGAGTGATCATTTATGCGTTTAAACCCCGGACAACAACAAGCCGTCGAATTTGTCACCGGACCGTGTCTGGTGCTGGCGGGGGCTGGATCCGGTAAAACCCGCGTGATCACCAACAAAATTGCGCACCTGATCCGCGGCTGTGGCTATCAGGCCCGGCACATTGCGGCGGTGACGTTTACCAATAAAGCGGCGCGTGAGATGAAAG
Organism: Enterobacter cloacae complex sp. IR53041; assembly: GCF_049238285.1. NCBI lineage: Bacteria > Pseudomonadati > Pseudomonadota > Gammaproteobacteria > Enterobacterales > Enterobacteriaceae > Enterobacter > Enterobacter cloacae complex sp. IR53041. The sequence goes on from NZ_JBMKHB010000022.1 coordinate 13,246, forward strand.
AGCGTGTCGGCCAGACGCTGGGGCGCAAAGAGGCGCGCGGCCTGATGATCTCCACCTTCCACACGCTGGGGCTGGATATTATCAAACACGAATATGCGGCGCTGGGCATGAAGTCCAACTTCTCCCTCTTCGATGACACCGACCAGGTGGCGCTGCTCAAAGAGCTCACCGAGGGGCTGATCGAAGATGACAAGGTGCTGTTGCAGCAGCTGATCTCGACGATCTCAAACTGGAAAAACGATCTGATGACTCCGGCCCAGGCCGCGGCGATCGCCAAAGGCGAACGGGATCGCATCTTTGCCCACTGCTACGGTCTGTACGACGCGCACATGAAAGCGTGCAACGTGCTGGACTTCGACGACCTGATCCTGCTGCCGACGCTGCTGCTGCAGCGTAATGAAGAGGTTCGCGAGCGCTGGCAGAACAAAATCCGTTACCTGCTGGTGGATGAGTATCAGGACACCAACACCAGCCAGTACGAGCTGGTGAAGCTGCTGGTGGGGCAGCGCGCGCGTTTCACCGTGGTCGGCGATGATGACCAGTCAATTTACTCCTGGCGCGGCGCGCGTCCGCAAAACCTGGTGCTGCTGAGCAAAGATTTTCCGGCACTGCAGGTGATTAAGCTGGAGCAGAACTACCGCTCCTCCGGGCGTATCCTGAAGGCCGCAAACATCCTGATTGCCAATAACCCGCACGTGTTTGAGAAGCGTCTCTTCTCCGAGCTGGGCTACGGGACGGAGCTGAAAGTGCTCAGCGCCAATAACGAAGAGCATGAAGCGGAGCGCGTCACCGGTGAACTGATCGCCCATCACTTCGTCAATAAAACCGAATATAAGGATTACGCGATCCTCTATCGCGGGAATCACCAGTCGCGCGTCTTTGAAAAGATGCTGATGCAGAACCGCATTCCGTACAAAATCTCGGGCGGGACCTCGTTCTTCTCACGGCCAGAGATCAAAGACCTGCTGGCCTACCTGCGCGTACTCACTAACCCGGATGACGACAGCGCGTTTCTGCGTATTGTGAATACGCCAAAACGCGAGATTGGCCCGGCGACGCTGCAAAAACTCGGCGAGTGGGCGATGACGCGTAACAAAAGCCTGTTTACCGCCAGCTTCGACATGGGGCTAAGCCAGACGTTAACCGGTCGCGGCTATGATTCGTTAACGCGATTCACCCACTGGCTCGGCGAAGTGCAGCGTCTCGCGGAGCGCGAGCCGGTGGCGGCGGTGCGCGATCTTATTCACGGCATCGACTATGAGTCCTGGCTGTACGAAACCTCGGCCAGCCCGAAAGCCGCTGAGATGCGCATGAAGAACGTTAACCAGCTCTTCAGCTGGATGACCGAAATGCTGGAGGGCTCTGAAATCGACGAGCCGATGACCCTGACGCAGGTCGTCACCCGCTTTACCCTGCGCGACATGATGGAGCGCGGCGAGAGCGAAGAAGAGGCCGATCAGGTACAGCTGATGACGCTGCACGCGTCAAAAGGTCTGGAGTTCCCGTATGTCTATCTGGTCGGTATGGAAGAGGGGTTGTTACCGCATCAGAGCAGCATTGATGAAGACAATGTCGACGAGGAGCGCCGCCTGGCCTACGTGGGGATCACCCGCGCGCAGAAAGAGCTGACGTTCACACTGTGTAAAGAGCGCCGTCAGTATGGCGAACTTGTCCGCCCGGAGCCGAGCCGTTTCCTGCTGGAACTGCCGCAGGATGACCTGATCTGGGAGCAGGAACGCAAAGTGATTACTGCGGAAGAGCGGATGCACAAGGGGCAGGCTAACGTGGCGAACATTCGCGCCATGCTGGCAAAAGCCAAAGAGAAAGGATAAGGATGAGTAGGCCGGGTAAGGCTAAGCCGCCACCCGGCAATGTTCAGCGTATTACTTCACTTCCAGCACCCAGTGCACATAGCTCTGCCACTGGCACTCCTGATCGATCATCTCTGCCCCAAGCGGGTGACGTTCAATCCAGTTTTCCGGCAGCGTCAGCGACAGTTTCTCGTCATCGGCCACCAGGCCGATCGCAGGCAGCAAATCATCGCGACGTCGGCTGGCAAACAGAATCGCCAGACGCAGCAGGCGGCACAGATGTTCGGCCACGCGCGGCGGTACGGCGTTTTGCTGATGCAAAGACGAGAGATCAACGGCATTGGTCTGGTTCAGCAGCAGCGTTGCCAGCAATTTTTTCTGTGCGGGTGTATAGCCCGGCAAATCCAGGTTGCGCACCAGATATGCTGCATGAGCAGGAGCCTGCTTAAAATCAATACTCAGCCCCACTTCATGGAGCGCACAGGCGCTCAGAAGTAAATCGCGGCTCAGTGGTTCCAGATCCCAGACGTTAGCAACCTGATCGGCGAAGCGTGACGCCAGCTGCGATACGCGTCCTGCCTGATCGATATCAACCAGAAAACGACGCTGCACGTTGCGCAGGGTACGGCTGCGGATGTCCTGATCGACCGACAGATGCAGCATCCCGTAGACCAGACCTTCACGCAGCGCGCCGCCGGCCAGGGTCATACACTGGATGTTCAGTTCGGTGAAAATAGCGATCAGAATAGCCAGCCCGCTCGGGAAAACCAGCGCGCGTTCGAGCGTCAGGCCTTCAATTTCCAGCTCTTCAAGGCGTCCACACTGAATGGCGCGTTGTTTTAGCTGCTGAAGCTTGGCAAGCGTAATCCGCTCGTCCATTCCCTGCGCCATCATGATTTCCTGCAGGGCCTGCACGGTACCCGACGCACCCACGCAGACTTTCCAGCCGTGATAGCGCAGCTCGTCCATCACCGGACGTAACACCTCGCGCGCCGCATTTTCTGCCTCGTCGAAGTTCTCTTTACCCAGATTACGATCGGTAAAGTAGCGCTCAAGCCAGGTCACGCAGCCCATAGACAGGCTGAACAGCGAGGTTGCCTGCGCGCCGGTGCCGGTCACCAGCTCGGTACTGGCACCGCCGATATCCACCACCAGGCGGCGATCGTCACCCCCCGTGGTATGTGCAACCCCCTGATAAATCAGGCGAGCTTCTTCTTCACCGCTGATAACCTGAACCGGGCAACCGAGAATTTCCTGCGCTCTGGCAATAAAATCCACGGCGTTAACCGCAAGGCGGAGTGTCGCGGTGGCGACGACGGTGATTTGGGCATGCGGGATATCCTGCAGACGCTCGGCAAAGAGTCGCAGACACTGCCAGCCACGTTCCATGGCTTCAGGTGAGAGGTGATTGTCGCTGCTCAGGCCCGCCGCGAGGCGGACCTTGCGCTTAATGCGCGTCAGCGTTTGTATGCTTCCTGCCACCTCGCGCACAACCAGCATATGAAAACTATTCGAACCGAGATCGATTGCTGCATAAAGCGAGGTGGAGCTGAGCATATTTTCTTAACCTGAACGACGACGATTACGCGGTGCGCCGCCTGAACGACGCGGTCCATTGCCGGAGCGTGGGCGGGTTAGACGCTTAGGCGGCGGCAGTTCGCTTAACAGCGCTTCCGGATTGTATTTGCTCTGCGGAATAGAGTGACCGATGTAGGTCTCAATGGCCGGAAGATTCAGCGCATACTCTTCACACGCAAGGCTAATCGAATGACCGCTTGCGCCCGCACGACCGGTACGACCGATACGGTGTACGTAGTCTTCACAGTCGTCTGGCAGATCGTAGTTAAAGACGTGCGTTACGGCTGGAATGTGTAAACCACGTGCAGCCACGTCGGTGGCGACCAGAATATCGAGATCGCCACGGGTGAACTCTTCAAGAATTCGCAGGCGTTTTTTCTGCGCGACGTCACCGGTCAACAGGCCAACACGGTGGCCGTCTGCAGCCAGATGGCCCCAGATGTCTTCACAGCGGTGTTTGGTGTTCGCGAAGATAATGGCGCGATCTGGCCACTCTTCTTCAATCAGCGTTTGCAGCAGGCGCATCTTCTCTTCATTCGAAGGATAGAAGAGCTCTTCTTTAATGCGGTGACCCGTTTTCTGCTCCGGTTCCACTTCCACGTACTCGGCGTTGTTCATCTGTTCGAACGCCAGTTCGCGCACACGGTAGGAGAGGGTTGCAGAGAACAGCATATTCAGGCGCTGGTTAGCCGGAGGCATACGACGGAACAGCCAGCGGATGTCTTTAATGAAGCCCAGATCGTACATGCGGTCAGCTTCATCGAGCACCACAACCTGGATGGCACCGAGGTTAATGTGGTTCTGTTTGGCGTAATCGATAAGACGGCCGGTGGTACCGATCAGGATATCCACACCGCTTTCCAGCACTTTCAGCTGCTTATCGTAGCCGTCGCCGCCATAGGCCAGGCCCAGCTTCAGGCCGGTAGCCTGCGCCAGGGGTTCAGCGTCTGCGTGGATCTGTACCGCCAGTTCTCGCGTCGGGGCCATAATTAGCGCGCGCGGCTGGTTAACTTTGCGGTCTGCAATCGCTGGGTGAGAAAGTAAATAATGAAACGTTGACGTTAAAAACGCCATCGTTTTGCCGGTACCGGTTTGCGCCTGCCCGGCAACATCGCGACCGGCCAGCGTCAGCGGCAGCGCGAGGGCCTGAATGGGCGTGCAGTTATGAAACCCTTTATTTTCAAGGGCTTCAATCACCTTCGGGTGCAGCGCGAAGTCGGAAAACTTCTGTTCTGTTAAATGTGTTTTGCTCATAGTGTGGTAGAATATCAGCTTACTATTGCTTTACGAAAGCGTATCCGGTGAAATAAAGTCAACCTTTAGTTGGTTAATGCGACATCAACACGTCGTTGGTGGAGACAAAACCAACGTACCAGGCTTATTCCTGTGGAGTTATATATGAGCGATAAAATTATTCACCTGACTGACGACAGTTTTGACACGGACGTACTTAAGGCTGACGGGCTGATCCTCGTCGATTTCTGGGCTGAATGGTGTGGTCCTTGCAAAATGATCGCCCCGATTCTGGATGAGATCGCCGACGAATATCAGGGCAAACTGACCGTTGCCAAGCTGAACATCGACCAGAACCCGGGCACCGCACCAAAATACGGTATCCGTGGTATTCCGACCCTGCTGCTGTTCAAAAACGGCGAAGTGGCGGCGACCAAAGTGGGCGCGCTGTCCAAAGGTCAACTGAAAGAGTTCCTCGACGCTAACCTGGCGTAAGGTTTCTCCGCTGTGCGTTCAGAGCCCCCGGCTAAATGATTCGGAACTCTGGACGCCCGGCTGAAGTCGTGCTAAGTTAGCTATGACTTCGTTTTAAACATATCTTGTTGTTTGAATCTTGTTTTACCCGATACTTCCCGTTGTTAACATGAACAGTGCGTGAAGTGGCTAAATTCCGGGCTTGTCACTCAATCCGTCTTGTCGTTTCAGTTCTGCGTTCTTTCCCTGTGACCAGACAGCGAACAGACATGAGTTGATGGCCGCTAAACAGGCATGGATGACCCTGCCATACCATTCACAACATTAAGTTCGAGAATCACCCCGAGTTTAAGAACCCACACCATTATGAATCTTACCGAATTAAAGAATACGCCGGTTTCTGAGCTGATCACTCTCGGCGAAAATATGGGGCTGGAAAACCAGGCTCGTATGCGCAAGCAGGACATCATTTTCGCCATCCTGAAGCAGCACGCTAAGAGTGGCGAAGATATCTTTGGCGACGGTGTGCTGGAGATATTGCAAGACGGATTTGGTTTCCTCCGCTCTGCAGACAGCTCCTACCTCGCCGGCCCTGACGACATCTACGTATCCCCCAGCCAAATCCGCCGTTTCAACCTCCGCACTGGTGACACCATTTCAGGTAAGATTCGTCCTCCTAAAGAGGGTGAACGCTACTTTGCGCTGTTGAAAGTCAATGAAGTTAACTTCGATAAGCCAGAAAACTCGCGCAATAAGATCCTCTTTGAGAACTTAACGCCGCTGCACGCGAACTCTCGCCTGCGTATGGAGCGTGGTAACGGTTCTACCGAAGACTTAACCGCGCGCGTTCTGGATCTGGCCTCACCAATCGGTCGTGGTCAGCGTGGTCTGATTGTGGCGCCGCCAAAAGCGGGTAAAACCATGCTGCTGCAGAACATCGCGCAGAGCATTGCTTACAACCACCCTGACTGTGTGCTGATGGTGCTGCTGATTGACGAACGTCCGGAAGAAGTGACCGAGATGCAGCGTCTGGTTAAAGGTGAAGTGGTTGCTTCTACCTTCGACGAACCAGCATCTCGCCACGTTCAGGTTGCGGAAATGGTTATCGAGAAGGCAAAACGCCTGGTTGAGCACAAGAAAGACGTGATCATCCTGCTCGATTCCATCACCCGTCTGGCGCGTGCCTACAACACCGTGGTCCCGGCGTCTGGTAAAGTCCTGACCGGTGGTGTGGATGCTAACGCCCTGCATCGTCCGAAACGCTTCTTCGGTGCTGCACGTAACGTCGAAGAGGGCGGCAGCCTGACCATCATCGCGACCGCGCTGATCGATACCGGCTCTAAGATGGACGAAGTTATCTACGAAGAGTTTAAAGGGACAGGCAACATGGAACTGCACCTCTCTCGTAAGATCGCTGAAAAACGCGTCTTCCCGGCTATCGACTACAACCGTTCCGGTACCCGTAAAGAAGAGCTGCTCACCACCCAGGAAGAGCTGCAGAAAATGTGGATCCTGCGCAAAATCATCCATCCAATGGGTGAAATCGACGCGATGGAGTTCCTCATTAACAAACTGGCAATGACCAAAACCAACGACGATTTCTTCGACATGATGAAACGCTCGTAACGCAAATAAAGCCAGCGAACGCCACGTTTATACGTGGCGTTTTTCTTTTATGGACTATACGCTAGTACCACCTACTCACAATTTTGACTGGGCAGTGCGACAATAAGATAATTCGCACAGTAAAAACATTAATAGCTTGAATAATAAACAAATGGAACTGTAAGAGGTTTGCTTTATAACTTCAGGCTCAGCGCCTTGATGGTTATACTTCCTTGACTAACATTTGTTGAGAACATCCATTGTGAACCTACTTGATACGTTTACTGAACTAACCAGTATTTTCTTGTTTACCACCTGCTTTTTGTTTCTGGCACGTAAGGTGGCGAAATATCTGGGGTTAGTGGATAAACCCAACTTCCGTAAGCGTCATCAAGGCATGATCCCTTTGGTCGGAGGTATCTCTGTTTTCGCGGGGATCTGCTTCACGTTTGCCATCGCGGATTACTATATCCCACATGCCAGGCTGTACCTAACCTGCGCGACGGTGCTTGTGGTGGTTGGCGCTCTTGACGACCGTTATGATATTAGCGTCAAAATCCGCGCCTTCGTTCAGGCTGCTGTGGCTATTGCTATGATGGTGTTCGCTAAGCTGCACTTGAGTAGCTTGGGCTATATTTTTGGCTCCTGGGAGATGGAACTCGGTCCGTTCGGTTATTTCCTGACACTTTTTGCCGTGTGGGTGGCGATTAACGCATTCAACATGGTTGACGGTATTGATGGTTTGCTGGGAGGCCTGTCCTGCGTCTCATTTGCCGCAATTGGTTTCATTTTATGGTTCGATGGGCAATATAGCCTTGCTATGTGGTGTTTTGCCATGATTGCGGCCATCCTGCCTTATATCCTGTTAAATCTCGGTGCATTGGGCCGGCGCTATAAAGTATTCATGGGTGATGCGGGTAGCACGCTTATCGGCTTTACTATCATTTGGATCTTGCTGGAAACCACTCAGGGTGATGTACACCCCATTAGCCCGGTAACAGCATTATGGATTATCGCTATCCCGTTAATGGATATGGTTGCGATTATGTATCGCCGTCTGCGTAAAGGGATGAGCCCTTTCTCTGCTGACCGCCAGCACATTCATCATTTAATCATGCGAGCCGGATTCACTTCCCGGCAGGCATTTGTGCTTATTACGCTGGCGGCTGCTATTCTAGCGGCGATTGGCGTGACGGCGGAATATACACATTTTGTACCTGAATGGGCTATGTTGGTATTGTTCTTGCTAGCTTTTTCTCTCTACGGCTACTGCATTAAGCGCGCATGGAAAGTAGCGCGGTTCATTAAACGTATTAAACGCAGGATGCGTCGTAACAGTGGCAAAAACACAACATTAACTAAGTAAAACCGGGACTATGATGACTCAACCGTTGGCGGGAGCGAAATCAGTGGTAACTGAGAATGAACTGGATATTCGGGGTTTGTTTCGCGTGTTATGGGCAGGCAAACTTTGGATTGCGGGGATCGCGCTGGGGTTTGCACTGTTAGCGCTGGCCTATACGTTCTTTGCAAAACAAGAGTGGAGCGCCACGGCAATCACTGACAAACCAACGGTTAACATGCTTGGGGGGTTCTATTCCCAACAGCAATTCCTGCGAAACCTGGATATCAAAGCTAACCTCGCCACGCCGGATCAGGTCTCCGTTATGGATGAGGCCTATAAAGAGTTTGTGATGCAACTGGCTTCGTGGGATACGCGCCGCGACTTCTGGTCCCAGACGGATTACTACAAGCAGCGTCGAGTTGATAACACCAAAGCCGATGCCGCTCTGCTGGACGATCTGATTAACAATATTCAATTTATGCCGGGCGACGCGCTGCGTAACGTGAATGACAGCGTCAAGCTGATTGCAGAAACCGCGCCGGACGCCAACAACCTGCTGCGTCAGTATGTCGCGTTTGCCAGCCAGCGTGCCGCAAGCCATCTTAACGAAGAGCTTAAAGGCGCCTGGTCGGCTCGTACCATCCAGATGAAAGCGCAGGTGAAACGTCAGGAAGAGGTGGCTAAAGCGATTTTCGCTCGCCGTGTACACAATATTGAGCAGGCGCTGAAAATTGCGGAACAGCACAATATTTCCCGTACTGAGACGGACGTGCCGGCTGATGAACTACCTGATTCAGAGATGTTCCTCCTTGGCCGCCCCATGTTGCAGGCACGTCTGGAAAACCTTCAGGCCGTCGGTCCTGATTTTGACCTCGATTACGATCAAAATCGCGCGATGCTCAATACGCTTAATGTCGGTCCATCTCTGGACCCGCGTTTTCAGACCTATCGTTATTTGCGAACGCCTGAAGAACCTGTAAAACGCGATAGTCCGCGTCGTGCATTCCTGATGATCATGTGGGGGATTGTGGGCGCACTGACGGGCGCAGGCGTGGCGTTAACGCGTCGTCGTACAAACTAAGAATACCGTTTACGATGAAGGCTACTGCCTTGATCGCCTAATCGAAGAGAATCGATGTGAAAGTACTAACCGTATTTGGCACCAGGCCGGAGGCCATAAAGATGGCGCCTCTGGTTCATGCGCTGGCCAGCGATCCTGATATTGAAGCGAAAGTGTGCGTCACGGCCCAGCACCGTGAGATGCTCGATCAGGTGTTAACGCTCTTTTCCATCGTCCCGGATTACGACCTCAATATTATGAAACCGGGGCAAGGATTGACGGAGATAACCTGTCGTATTCTGCAAGAGCTGAAGCCTATCCTGGAGTCATTCAAGCCTGACGTGGTGCTGGTACACGGCGACACTACCACGACCGTGGCGACCAGCCTGGCCGCGTTTTATCAGCGAATTCCCGTGGGGCATGTTGAGGCGGGTCTGCGTACCGGCAATCTTTATTCGCCGTGGCCGGAGGAGGCCAACCGCACGCTAACGGGCCACCTGGCGATGTATCACTTTGCGCCTACGGAAAACTCGCGTCAGAACCTGCTGCGTGAAAATATCGCCGATAACAAAATCTTTGTGACCGGCAATACGGTCATCGATGCGTTAATTTGGGTACGTGACCGGGTCCTGGCAAACCACGAGCTTAAGAACGAACTCGCTGCCCGCTATCCATTCCTGCACAACGGCAAAAAAACCATTCTGGTCACCGGCCACCGTCGCGAAAGCTTTGGCCGGGGTTTTGAGCAAATCTGTCACGCGCTGGCTGAAATCGCGGCGCAGAACGACGACGTGCAGATTGTCTATCCGGTCCATCTCAATCCTAACGTCAGCGAGCCGGTTAACCGCATCCTGGGCCATATCAAAAATGTCATTCTGATTGAACCTCAGGACTATCTGCCGTTTGTCTGGCTGATGAACCATGCCTGGCTGATCCTTACCGATTCCGGCGGCATTCAGGAAGAAGCGCCTTCTCTTGGCAAACCGGTGCTGGTGATGCGTGAAACCACCGAACGTCCGGAAGCGGTCAAAGCCGGTACGGTGCGTCTGGTCGGCACCAACGCGGAACTCATCGTCGAAGAGGTCACGCGCCTTCTGCATGACGACGAAACGTATCAGGCGATGAGCCGGGCCCATAATCCGTATGGAGACGGGCAGGCTTGTGGCCGTATTTTGCATGCACTTAAACACAATCAGGTATCGCTATGAGTTTTACTACCCTCTCTGTCATTGGTCTTGGCTACATTGGCTTGCCCACCGCGGCGGCGTTTGCCTCTCGTCAGAAACAGGTTGTCGGTGTGGATATCAACGCCCGTGCGGTGGAAACCATTAACCGTGGCGAAATTCATATTGTCGAGCCCGATCTTGACCGCGTGGTGAAAGAGGCGGTGGAGGGCGGCTTCCTGCGCGCCAGTACCACGCCCGTTGAAGCGGATGCTTACCTGATTGCCGTTCCAACGCCCTTTAAAGGTGACCACGAGCCCGACATGGTCTACGTCGAGGCGGCGGCAAAGTCCATTGCCCCTGTGCTGAAGAAAGGGGCGCTGGTGATTCTGGAATCAACCTCTCCGGTCGGTGCTACCGAGCAGATGGCGCAGTGGCTGGCCGACGCGCGCCCTGATTTAAGCTTCCCGCAACAGGCGGGGGAGCAGGCGGATATCAACATTGCCTACTGTCCGGAGCGCGTGCTACCGGGCCAGGTCATGGTCGAACTGATCAAAAACGACCGCGTCATTGGCGGTATGACGCCCGTCTGTTCCGAGCGCGCCAGCGCGCTGTACAAGATTTTCCTGGAAGGCGAGTGTGTGGTGACAAACTCCCGCACCGCCGAGATGTGCAAGCTGACGGAAAACAGCTTCCGTGACGTTAATATCGCCTTTGCGAACGAACTGTCGCTGATTTGCGCCGATCAGGGGATTAACGTCTGGGAGTTGATTAGCCTGGCGAATCGCCATCCGCGTGTAAACATTCTCCAGCCAGGCCCGGGCGTGGGTGGACACTGCATCGCCGTCGATCCGTGGTTTATTGTGGCTCAGAATCCGGCGCAGGCGCGCCTGATTCGCACCGCGCGTGAAGTGAACGACAGCAAACCTCACTGGGTGCTCAATCAGGTCAAAACCACGGTAGCGGATTGTCTGGCAGAGAGCGGAAAGCGCGCCAGCGAGCTGAAAATTGCCTGCTTTGGTCTGGCCTTCAAACCCAACATTGACGACCTGCGCGAAAGCCCGGCAATGGAAATTACTCAGATGATTGCCGAATGGCACAAGGGTGAAACGCTGGTGGTTGAGCCGAATATCCATGAGTTGCCGGCAAAACTGGCGGGGCACTGCACGCTGGCAGCGCTGGATGAGGCGCTGGCGACGGCGGACGTGCTGGTGCTGCTGGTGGATCATAAAGCGTTTAAAGCGACGTCCGGTGATGCGGTGCGTCAGAAGTATGTGGTTGATACCAAAGGTGTCTGGCGTTGAACAGCCTGAACGGGGTACTTGAGCCCCTGCAGTGGGAGAGTGCCTTTTTCGGCCTGCCGTCGTCCATTGTGCGTCTGCGCGATGATGCGCCGGTACTGGCTGAATCGGATTTCATCGCCTGGCAACGGATTCAGGCGAAGATCCCGGCGGACCGTACCGACCTGCTTGATGCGCTCCAGCAACGCGGCTTTCAGCTGGTGGAAGGTGAGGCAGACCTTTCCATAACCCTCACCCGGCATGATGCACCCGGCGCTGAAATCGCAACCGAACAGGATATTCCCGTGCTGCGTCAGATGGCGGCTCAGGCGTTTGCGCAGAGCCGCTTTCGTGCGCCCTGGTACACACCTGACGATAGTGGACGTTTCTATGCCCAGTGGATAGAGAATGCGGTTAAAGGCACCTTTGACCACGTCTGCCTGGTTTTACGCGCAGGGGACGGTCAACTCCAGGGGTTCGTCTCGCTTCGCAAGCTCAACGTGCGCGAGGCGCGTATTGGCTTATTAGCCGGGCGCGGCATGGGTGAGAAACTTATGCAGGCGGCGCTGCACTGGGCGCAGCAGCAGCAGGTTGAGACGCTGCGGGTGGCGACCCAGGTGGGCAACACCGCCGCGCTTAAACGTTATATTGCGAGTGGTGCCAACATCGACGCCACCGCCTACTGGTTATACAGGTGACAAGATGATTCCATTTAACGCACCACCCGTCGTCGGAACGGAACTCGACTATATGCAGTCTGCCATGGGCAGCGGCAAACTCTGCGGTGACGGCGGTTTCACCCGTCGCTGCCAGCAGTGGATGGAACAGCGTTTTCGCAGCGCCAAAGTACTGCTGACCCCGTCCTGTACGGCATCGCTGGAAATGGCCGCGCTGCTGCTGGATATCCAGCCCGGCGATGAAGTGATCATGCCGAGCTACACCTTCGTTTCCACGGCGAATGCGTTTGTCCTGCGCGGGGCGAAAATCATCTTTGTGGATATCCGCCCGGATACCATGAACATTGATGAGACGCTGATTGAAGCGGCGATCACCGACAAAACGCGCGCGATCGTGCCGGTTCACTACGCAGGTGTGGCCTGTGAAATGGACACCATCATGGCCATCGCCAAAAAACATAACCTGTTTGTGGTGGAAGATGCCGCCCAGGGCGTGATGTCGACCTACAAGGGACGCGCGCTGGGCACCATCGGCCACATCGGCTGCTTTAGCTTCCACGAAACCAAAAACTACACGGCAGGCGGAGAGGGTGGCGCGACGCTGATTAACGACCGGGCACTCGTGGAGCGTGCGGAAGTGATCCGCGAAAAAGGCACCAACCGCAGCCAGTTCTTCCGCGGCCAGGTAGACAAATATACCTGGCGCGATATTGGCTCCAGCTATCTGATGGCGGATCTGCAGGCCGCGTACCTCTGGGCGCAGCTGGAAGCCGCGGATCGCATCAACCTGCAGCGTCTCTCCCTGTGGCAAACCTATTACGATGCGCTGGAACCTCTGGCAAAAGCCGGGCGTATTGCGCTGCCAACGATTCCGGCGGATTGCGTCCACAACGCGCACATGTTCTACATCAAGCTGCGCGATAACGACGACCGCAGCGAGCTCATCGCCTGGCTGAAAGAAGCCGAAATTATGGCGGTGTTCCACTATATCCCGCTGCACTCCAGTCCGGCGGGCGAAGCGTTTGGAACGTTCGCGGGTGAAGACCGTTACACCACCAAAGAAAGTGAGCGTTTGCTTCGTCTGCCACTGTTCTACAACCTCGCGCCAGTTAACCAGCGTACGGTGATTAATACCCTCCTGAGTTATTTCGGCTGATATGTCTCTGGCAAAAGCATCGGTGTGGACCGCCGCGTCCACGCTTGTAAAAATTGGGGCCGGGCTGTTGGTCGTCAAGCTCCTGGCCGTCTCATTTGGCCCGTCAGGAGTGGGGCTGGCGGGTAATTTCCGTCAGCTTGTCACCGTCCTTGGCGTGCTGGCTGGTGCCGGTATCTTCAACGGCGTCACCAAATACGTTGCGCAGTATCATGATGATGCGGCCCAGCTCCGCAGGGTGGTGGGCACCTCCTCGGCGATGGTCACGGGTTTTTCGACCCTGATGGCGATCATCTTTCTGCTGGCGGCGGCGCCCATCAGCCAGGGATTATTCGGCCACACCCACTATCAGGGGCTGGTGCGTCTGGTCGCATTGGTGCAGATGGGGATTGCCTGGGCTAACCTGCTGCTGGCGCTGATGAAAGGGTTTCGTGATGCTGCCGGAAACGCGATTGCCTTAATCCTGGGCAGCGTTATCGGCGTGATTGCCTATTATTTCTGCTATCGCCTGGGGGGCTATGAAGGCGCACTGCTGGGGCTGGCGCTGGTTCCGGCGCTGGTGGTTGTGCCTGCGGCATTTATGCTGATGCGTCGGGGCGTCATTCCGCTGAGCTACCTGAAACCGCAATGGGACTCGATGCTTGCCAGCCAACTGGGTAAATTTACCCTGATGGCGCTCATCACCTCCGTCACGCTGCCGGTGGCCTACGTGATGATGCGAAACCTGCTGGCGGCGCACTATAGCTGGGATGAGGTCGGGATCTGGCAGGGCGTAAGCAGTATTTCCGATGCCTATCTTCAGTTTATTACGGCTTCCTTTAGCGTTTACCTGCTGCCAACCCTGTCGCGTCTGACGTCCAGACAGGACATAACGCGCGAGATTTTCCGATCGCTGCGCTTTGTATTGCCGGCCGTCGCGGCTGCCAGCTTTACCGTCTGGTTATTGCGCGATGTCGCCATCTGGCTGCTGTTCTCGGCGAAGTTCACCGCCATGCGCGATCTCTTTGCCTGGCAGCTGGTGGGTGATGTACTGAAAGTGGGGGCTTACGTTTTCGGCTATCTGGTGATCGCGAAAGCGTCCCTTCGGCTCTATATCCTGGCGGAAATTAGCCAGTTTGTTTTACTGACGGCATTTTCACACTGGCTGATACCTACGCACGGTGCGCTGGGGGCGGCTCAGGCCTACATGGCAACTTATATCGTTTATTTCGCCGCCTGTTGCGGTGTATTTTTATTGTGGCGTAAACGCGCATGACTGCACTGATTCACATCCTGGGATCGGATATCCCACACCATAACCAGACCGTTTTGCGGTTCTTCAACGACGAGCTGGCATCGGGAGATCCTGATGCGCGTGAGTTTATGGTTGCAGGTCAGGATAAGGGCCTGAGCGAGGCGTTTCCGGCACTGACGATTCGCTTCTGGCCGGATAAGGCCTCACTGGCGAAGGCGGTGGTTGCCAAAGCCAAAGCGGATCGTAAGCAACGTTTCTTTTTCCACGGGCAGTTCAATACCGGCCTGTGGCTGGCGCTTCTCAGCGGAGGGATTAAACCCTCCCAGTGCAGCTGGCATATCTGGGGAGCCGATCTTTATGAAGTCTCCCGCGGCTGGAAATTCCGTCTTTTTTATCCCCTGCGCCGCATGGCTCAGGGGCGCGTAGGTTGCGTTTTTGCTACCCGCGGCGATCTCAACTATTTTGCTAAACAGCACCCGAACGTGCGCGGCGAGTTGCTCTATTTCCCCACCCGCATGGATCCGGCGCTGAATGCCATGGCGAATGACGCGGTGCGAGAAGGCAAGCTGACGATTCTGGTGGGGAATTCCGGCGATCGCAGTAACGAACATGTCGCGGCGCTCAGGGCGGTGCATCAGCAGTTTGGCGACACGGTGAACGTGGTTGTGCCGATGGGCTATCCCGCCAACAACAACGCCTATATCGACGAGGTTCGTCAGCAGGGGCTGGCGCTGTTTAGCGCTGAAAATCTACACATCCTCAGCGATAAGCTGGAATTTGATGACTATCTTGCGCTGCTGAGAAAATGCGATCTCGGTTATTTCATCTTTGCCCGGCAGCAGGGGATTGGCACGCTGTGCCTGCTGATTCAGGCAGGTGTACCGTGCGTGCTCAACCGCGACAACCCGTTCTGGCAGGACATGGCCGAGCAGCACATTCCGGTGCTGTTTACCTCAGACACGCTGAATGTCGAGGTGGTACGTGAAGCTCAACGTCAGCTCACGCTGGTGGATAAAAACAGCATCGATTTTTTCAGCCCGAATTATCTCACGCCGTGGCACCGCGCGCTGCGTATCGCTGCAGGAGACAAAGCATGAGTCAGTTGCAATTCAGCGGCTTACTGGTTGTCTGGCTTCTGAGCAGCCTGTTCATCGCCACGCTCACCTGGTTTGAATTCCGGCGCGTGCGCTTCAACTTTAACGTCTTCTTCTCGTTACTGTTTCTGCTGACGTTCTTTTTCGGCTTCCCGTTGACCAGCATACTGGTCTTCCGTTTTGACGTGAGCGTCGCGCCGCCGGACATTCTGCTCCAGGCGCTTCTGGCGGCGACCTGCTTCTATGCGGTCTACTACGTCACCTATAAAACGCGTCTGCGTTCAGCGCAGGCTGCAGCCCCACGCCGGGCGCTCTTTACCATGAATCGGGTGGAAACCCACCTGACATGGGTGATGCTGATGACTATCGCCCTGGTCAGCGTTGGCATCTTCTTCATGCATAACGGCTTCCTGCTTTTTAAACTCCACTCCTACAGCCAGATTTTTTCGGCAGAAGTCTCGGGCGTGGCGCTTAAGCGTTTCTTCTACTTCTTCATCCCGGCGATGCTGGTGATCTTCTTCCTGCGCCAGGACAGCAAAGCGTGGCTGTTCTTCCTGGTCAGTACCGTCGCATTTGGCATCCTGACCTACATGATTGTGGGCGGTACGCGCGCGAACATCATCATCGCCTTCGCGATCTTCCTGTTTATCGGCATTATCCGCGGCTGGATCTCGCTCTGGATGCTGGTTGCAGCAGGCGTGTTTGGCATTGTGGGGATGTTCTGGCTGGCGCTAAAGCGCTACGGGATGAACGTGGCGGGTGATGAGGCGTTTTACACGTTCCTTTACCTCACGCGCGATACGTTCTCGCCATGGGAAAACCTGGCACTGCTGCTGCAAAATTACGACAAGATTGATTTCCAGGGGCTGGCGCCGATTGTTCGCGACTTCTACGTCTTTATCCCTTCCTGGCTATGGCCGGACCGTCCTGGCGTGGTGCTGAATACGGCGAATTACTTCACCTGGGAAGTGCTGAACAACCATTCCGGTCTGGCAATTTCACCCACGCTGCTCGGTTCCCTGGTGGTGATGGGCGGGGCATGGTTCATTCTGCCCGGTGCGGTTGCCGTGGGGCTGATTATCAAGTGGTTCGACTGGCTTTACCTGCGTGGCAATGAAGAGACCAACCGCTATAAAGCGGCCATTTTGCACAGTTTCTGCTTTGGTGCCATTTTCAATATGATCGTTCTCGCGCGCGAAGGTCTGGACTCGTTCGTTTCGCGCGTGGTGTTCTTCATGGTCGTTTTCGGCATCTGCCTGTTACTGGCCAAACTGTTGTACTGGCTGTTTGACAGCGCCGGGCTTGTGCACAGGCGCGAGCGGCAGGGCAGCACAACGCTGTCGCAAGTCTGAGTAAGGATAGTAATGACTGATAGAATTTCTGCACCGCGCTATGCGCTACGTGGTCTGCAGCTGATTGGCTGGCGCGACATGCAGCACGCGCTGGATTTTCTGTTCGCCGACGGCCAGATGAAATCCGGTACGCTGGTGGCCATCAACGCGGAAAAGATGCTGGCGGTTGAGGATAACGCGGAAGTCAAAAGCCTGATAGACGCGGCCGAATTTAAATACGCGGACGGGATCAGCGTGGTTCGCTCTATCCGTAAAAAGTATCCTGACGCTAATGTGTCCCGCGTGGCGGGTGCCGATCTCTGGGAGCAGCTTATGGCCCGTGCAGGCGCGCAGGGAACGCCCGTGTTCCTGATTGGCGGGAAGCCGGAGATACTGGCCCAGACGGAAGAGAAACTGCGTCGTCAATGGAATGTTAATATTGTCGGCAGCCAGGATGGTTACTTCAAACCGGAAGATCGGCAGGCGCTGTTTGAGCGCGTTCGTGACAGCGGGGCGAAGATTGTCACCGTGGCGATGGGGTCCCCGCGCCAGGAGATCCTGATGCGTGACTGTCGTCTGGTCTGCCCGGATGCCCTCTACATGGGCGTTGGCGGCACATATGACGTCTTTACCGGCCACGTCAAGCGTGCGCCAGCGGTCTGGCAACATCTGGGGCTGGAGTGGCTGTATCGCCTGCTATCGCAGCCGACACGCATTAAACGACAGATCCGTCTGCTTCGCTACCTCGCCTGGCATTACACCGGGAAAATGTAATCAAAATGTAGCGCGATATGCTATTCGCGCTGCAACTCGCCTGCAAAACTGCTGATAATCTGTGCAATGCATTCATTTTTTTTATGCATCGTTTGCCATTTGGCACATTTTAAGAAACCATTCGCTCCGTATTTTAGTCCCCCTAAAAAACAATACCCGGTCTTAAGTCGGGAAACAGCAAACACAATCGAGGATCTATGGCAGAGAAAAAACCGGAGCTACAGCGTGGGCTGGAAGCTCGTCATATTGAACTGATAGCGCTGGGCGGCACTATCGGCGTGGGCCTGTTTATGGGCTCCGCCAGCACGCTCAAGTGGGCAGGCCCTTCCGTATTACTGGCGTACATTATTGCCGGGCTGTTTGTTTTCTTCATCATGCGTTCCATGGGCGAAATGCTCTTCCTGGAGCCGGTAACCGGCTCCTTCGCCGTTTACGCGCACCGGTATATGAGCCCCTTTTTCGGCTACCTGACTGCCTGGTCATACTGGTTCATGTGGATGGCGGTGGGCATCTCCGAGATCACCGCGATAGGGGTCTACGTCCAGTTCTGGTTCCCGGACATGGCCCAGTGGATACCCGCGCTTATTGCCGTGGGGCTGGTGGCGCTGGCAAACCTGGCCGCCGTGCGTCTTTATGGTGAGATCGAGTTCTGGTTCGCGATGATTAAAGTCACCACCATCATCGTGATGATTGTTGTTGGCCTGGGCGTGATTTTCTTCGGCTTTGGCAACGGTGGACACGCTATCGGTTTCGGTAACCTGACCGAAAACGGCGGCTTCTTTGCCGGCGGCTGGAAGGGTTTCCTGACGGCGCTGTGTATCGTTGTGGCTTCGTATCAGGGCGTAGAGCTGATCGGTATTACTGCCGGTGAAGCGAAAAATCCTCAGGTCACGCTGCGTAGCGCGGTGGGCAAAGTGCTGTGGCGCATCCTGATTTTCTATGTGGGCGCGATCTTCGTTATCGTAACCATCTTCCCGTGGAACGAAATTGGCACGACGGGTAGCCCGTTTGTTTTAACCTTTGCCAAAATTGGTATCACGGCGGCGGCGGGCATCATTAACTTTGTGGTCCTGACGGCAGCGCTGTCAGGGTGTAACAGCGGGATGTACAGCTGTGGGCGTATGCTCTATGCGCTCTCGAAGAATAACCAGCTGCCTGCGGCGATGAGCAAAGTGTCACGTGCTGGCGTGCCGGTGGCGGGCGTGGCGGTTTCGATTGCGATCCTGCTGATTGGTTCTTGCCTGAATTACATCATTCCCAATCCGCAGCGGGTGTTCGTTTACGTCTACAGCGCCAGCGTCCTGCCGGGCATGGTGCCGTGGTTTGTTATCCTCATCAGCCAGCTGCGTTTCCGTCATGCGCATAAAAAGGCGATTGAAAGCCATCCGTTCCGTTCAATTCTGTTCCCGTATGCGAACTATTTAACGATGGCGTTCCTGATTTGCGTATTAATCGGAATGTACTTTAATGAAGATACCCGCATGTCGCTGTTTGTCGGGATGATCTTCCTGGCCGCTGTAACGGCTGCCTATAAGCTTTTTGGTCTCGGTCGCCGTGCCACCACGCAGAAAGTGGAGGAATAAGCGGCAAAATGTGCAAACGATAACCAAACGCGCATTTTTTTCAAAAAAGCACTAGACAGCGGGGACGGAGGTACGTAATATCCAGCCCCGCAACGGCGCTAAGCGCCCGTAGCTCAGCTGGATAGAGCGCTGCCCTCCGGAGGCAGAGGTCTCAGGTTCGAATCCTGTCGGGCGCGCCATTTTAGTCCCGGCGCTAGAGCTGCGGTGGTCTGAGAAGTAGTCAGTACCGCGTGAAAGAATACAGTGGTGGCTATAGCTCAGTTGGTAGAGCCCTGGATTGTGATTCCAGTTGTCGTGGGTTCGAATCCCATTAGCCACCCCATTATTGAAAGAGTTGTGAATTGCGAAGGTGGCGGAATTGGTAGACGCGCTAGCTTCAGGTGTTAGTGTCCTTAGGATGTGGGGGTTCGAGTCCCCCCCCTCGCACCACGACTTTTTAAATGAATTGAACTAAAAATTCAAAAAGCAGTACATCGGCGAGTAGCGCAGCTTGGTAGCGCAACTGGTTTGGGACCAGTGGGTCGGAGGTTCGAATCCTCTCTCGCCGACCAATTTTGAACCCCGCTTCGGCGGGGTTTTTTGTTTTGTGCCACTTTTCACCCCTGTAGTGATTCCCCGACAGCGCCCTGTTTCATTGTCGCGATTCAGCGACATATAATTCATTGAAAATAAACATATTTACTATCCATAGGTTTTGCTGTCTCCTCCTGGCGACATATTTCTGCGTTGACCGATATGTTGTAGCGATTAAGACGACGCTTAACAGCATAATTTCCTATTATCTTAAAATGTTGCGTCATGTAAAAGTTCTGCGTGTCATGTTGGCACGTTACGTGCAATAATATGCGTGTAGATGCTCATTCCATCTCTTATGTTCGCCTTCGTGCCTCATAAACTCCGGAATGACGCAGAGCCATTTACGGTGCTTATCGTCCACTGACAGATGTCGCTTCGGCCTCATCAGACACCATGGACATAACGTTGAGTGAAGCACCAAATATGTTGTCTTACAGACCTGTTTTAACGCCTGCTTTTATAGCAGGCGTTTTTTTATGCCTTATTCCCGGTACCTGCGCACGATCAGGGCAACCATCATAAGGGCCACTGACGAGACGGCATAGAGTGCGGCTACCGAGCCAAACCCGGCAGCCACTGCCGCTGCGATGCCGGTGAAGAGAGAGGCGCTGAGCGTTTGCCAGCGCCAGGCTTTACCACTGGCCGAAGCGGTTTGCGTAATATGAAAACTACTGAGAACGCCAAACGTCCCGGCCGCGAACAGAACATTCGAAGCCAGATGCGCGATAAAGATCATCCCCAGCGCACATGCCATCCACCCGGACAACAACGGCAGCATTCCATAAGCGGCCAGAAAGATGCCGAGACAAACGATGATGCGTGGCGTGCGAGCGGCAAAGCGCGTCAGGCTCTCTTTTTTTAGCAACATGGGGCCGCAAAGCTGTCCCAGGCTCCTGGCGAAAAGCAGCGGCAGAGCAAGGCCCGCCGCATCCTGAGGATGGAGTTGCTGTGCCAGTGCCGGAAGCAGTGCCATGGCCGGCGAGCCGACGGCCGCCAGCGCTGGCAGGATGAGCAGGCTGCGTTTCTGCCGAACGGTCAACGTCCGCCAGCGTAATGCCGCAGGGGCTTCCTCTTCCTCGAGGGACGGGAGTGATGGCGCAGAAAACCGGCGTCCAGCCAGCCATAGCATGAGCAGTGACCCGAGAAAGCTGGCGGCATCAATGGCCAGCAGAGTAAATACGGATATCTTCTGAAACAGCATCACGCCCAGGCCGGTCCCCAGCAAAACCTGAGAAGCAAAAATCACATTTTCCAGACAGGTCGCAGTAGGCAGCTCCGCTTCGCTGAGACCGCGCTTGAAGAGCAACGTCAGCGCGGGCCAGCTCATCCCGCTGAGCAGCGCTTCGGTGGATTGCACGGCGAGTAACGCGGTAACGCTGTGATAACCCACACCAAGGAGGGGAAAGAGCAGGGCGAGCAATCCCAGCGCCTCGCTCAGTATCAGCAGGGCGATCGGAGAACATCGGGAGCACAGCTTTTCGCCGATCGTACTCCCGATAAACCCCGGTACCGTAGCGAAAAGAAAAGCGAGGGTGAGCAGTGCGGGCGGGGCTGACCATGCTAACAGCAAGCCGAAGACCACGACCTGGGTTAAGCCATTCCCCAGCGAAGAAAAGATAAAAGCACAAGCAAGGAGGCGCAGCCAGCGGTGGCAGCGCAGCGCTTCAATCAGCGCATAGAGAAGCGAGTTCATGACGATTTCCTTTCAAAAACGATTTAATCCACGCTGCAGAATGTGCGCGTGTGTGAGAAAAAGTTAATGAAAAGAGATCGTTACATTGGCGTTTTCGTTAGCGGATATAGGTGTAAAGAATGTAGCAGCAGAAAGGCGATAAAAAAAGGAGGCCGTCTGGCCTCCTTTTTATTTACTGCTGGGTACCGTTGTTTTGCAGGGTCAGCAACAGCCCGTCACGGCGCATGGCGGCGGCCTCTTCCGGCTTATGCTGCTTGTCCAGCGTATCGGCAAGCCAGGCGTAGTCGAAGGCGTCCGGACGCTGCTTCAGCGCTGCACGGAAGGCGAGGCTCGCCTCCTGCCATTCGCCGTGCTTCATCAACGACTGGCCGAGCGTGCTCCACAGCAGCGGGCGATCGCCAACGGTTTTAATCTGCTGACGCAGCACTTTTTCGATTTGCTCAGGATTGTTGGTTTTCAGGCGCGGGATCACCATCACCAGGCGATCGTCGTACTGGCGCTTCAGACCGTCGAGGAGGATCTCCTGAGCCGTGTCGTGATCGTCACACTCGATGAGATGTTCCGCCATCGCCACCTGCAGAGGAACCTGCTGGCGCGTTTTACGGCTCTGATTCTTCCACCAGTTTTTCAGACCGTCGCTGCCCAGGTCAGCGCGCGCCTGATCCATCAGGCCAATCCACGCCAGACGCTGAAGCTCGTCACGATGTTCATCGTCGCCCACCTCGGCCTTCGCCATCGATGGAATGATGTCCAGCAGTGAGCCCCAGGCGCCGGTACGAATATAGGCCTGCTCGGCAAGACGCAGCACTTCCGGATGACGCGGCGCGACTTCCAGCAGACGGTCGATACCGTGGCGAGCCGCGTGATTCTCATTGCGTGCCAGCTGCAGACGAACGCGCGTGATTTCCACCGGAATCGGGTCGCCGTGAGCCAGCTCAGCCGCTCGCTCCAGGTGCTGATTAGCGCGGGCTTCGTCACCGCGCTGCTGCGCTGCTTCGGCCGCCAGCAGATAGTTCACCACCGGCTGTTCGGCGTGGTCGGCGTTTTTCGACATCAGCTTTTCAACCTGCTGATAGTCACCCTCTGCGAGCTTAAGCAGCGCCTGCTCGGTCTGTTTACGGGCGCGGCGGCGCTTACGGCCAACGAACCAGCCGCGGGTATGGGCGCCGGTACGGAAAATACGGCGCAGGATCCACTCGATCGCAAACAGCACCACCACGCCGAGGATCAGAATGATCGTCAGACCCGTTACGCTGGTTTCAATGTTGTAGTTATCGGTCTGGATCAGGACGTAACCCTGATGACCCGCAAGCATAGGCCCCAGGACGATCCCGGCGATCAGCAGGATGAAGAGTAAGAGGACTTTTAGCATCATTACTCTCCCTGCGGTGCGCTTTCAGGCGCAGGAGCCGGAGCAGGTGCTGCTCCGCTCGTCTGCTCTGCCGGTACGCCCGGCTGTGCCAGCAGGTTACGTACGCGCGTCTGCATCAGTTTCTCCAGAATCGGCTGGCTGGCCAGCTTATCCGGCACGTTCATGGTGATGTTCTGCTGGCTGAGCTTATCAATGTCTTCGAGGAAGGCGGTGGTCGTCGCATCATCGGTGTTGTAGTAGGCGCGTACCCACGTTGAGACGTTATCCAGCGCCTGTTTGTAGGTCTCTTCCTGATGACGCGGCACGGCCTGGGCAGCGACCAGCAGGCGGGAACGAATGTTCTCGCGCAGATAGATGTCCTGGTTCGGTGCGAGCAGCGGTACGGCAGTTTCGTCGCGACGGCGGACAGTAATAAAGCTGTCCATAAAGTTCTGCCAGCTTTTTTGCAGGTTAATGCGCCATTCGCTCAGGGAGCTCGAAAGCTCGGTACCGTCGGAATCCATCGGGGAGTCGTCGTCGTTATTATCCGCCAGCTGCAGGTTATCAATCTGATTCGACAGCTGATTCACTTTAAGGATAATGCCGTCGTAATCCACCTGCGAGACGGCGGAGAGGCTGGCGATGTCTTCGGTAATCGCGCGACGGGCGGTAATAAGGCTTGGGTCGTTCATGTCCGCCAGGCTTGCATCAGCGCTTTTCAACAGCGCGGCAGCGGTGGTGACGTCCTGATCGCTCCAGAGCTTACGTCCGGCGAGCTTCACCAGGAAGTCAGCCTGCGAGAGCAGCCAGGTTTTGGCATCGGTACCGGAAATGGTGGCGACTTTCTGCTGTACTTCACCCAGCTGTTTGGTCAGCTCTTCCTGTTTGCTGTTCGCTTCGGCAAGCGCGGCGGCCTGCTGCTTAATCACGGCTTCCAGCTCGGTTTTCTGCGTCTCCTGCTCTTTTTGCAGGGCAGTGAGCTGATTCACCAGCGCATCGCTGGTGGACGTCTGGTTAGCGCTCTGTTGCTTCACCAGCCCGTACAGGCCAACCCCCGCTGCCAGCGCAATGGCGATGGCAATCGCGCTCAGCGTGAGGCTTGTTTTGTTGCTGCCGTTTTTCTTCTCAGCGGTTTTCTCAGTCGTCTCTGGCTGTGGCGTCGTCTCCACAGTCTCCCTGGTCTCTTCAACCACGGCGGAGGATTTGTCGTGTTCCGTCATTATGGCTTCCCATTTGAGAGTTATTGTAATGCGCGCAGCAGCGCATCGTTGTCGGCGTTATCAGCGATCCGAATATCCTGCCAGCCCAGTTCCCGGGCCTGGTTCGCCAGACGCTCACTGACGACCAGAAGCCGACAGCGGAGTAACCAGTTTTCGCGATACCAAAGCGGTATCAGCGCCCAAAGCTGTTGTAACATTTCACCGCTGGTGACCACCAGCGTATTGATGCCTCGCGCGTGCCAGCGCATCGCCTCTTCCGCGCCATCGTAGTGTTTTGCACAGCGCTGATAGCACTCAACGAACGTCACGTTCGCACCACGTTCACGCAGCGTTTCGCCCAGCAGCTCGCGCCCCCCATTGCCGCGCAAAATGAGCGCACGCTTTCCGGCAACAGTTTGTAATTCAGGTAATTGTAGCAAGACTTCAGTGATTTCCCGATCTAACGGGTAACGAACGTCCGCGCCGCTTACGGTATGCAGCGCCAGTGCCGTTGTGCGGCCAATCGCGAAATAGCCGGGGGCGGCTGGCCAGGCCATGTCCTGCTGCTGCAGCTGTGCGTGGGCAAATTCCACGGCATGCTGCGACAGCGCAAACAGCAGGTCACCGTCCTGAAGGGTATTCATCTGGTCGGCGAGCGCAGAGAGCTCGCGACCGGGGGAGAATTCAATGAGCGGAAAACTCCAGGCCACCTGCCCCAGTGCGCGCAGACGGCTCACTAACTGCTCTCCTGCGGGAGAAGGGCGGGTGACGAGAATACTCATGCAGGGGGCTCTCCATTATATACGTCAGCCAGGATCTCGCGGGCGCCGTTATCCAGTAACTCTTCCGCCAGCGACACGCCAAGCTGCTCGGCATCTTGCGCGTTACCGCGACGTTCGCCGCGCACCATCTGCGAACCGTCCGGGGCGCCTACCAGCGCGCGCAGCCACAGTTCGCCATTCGTCAATTCAGCATAGCTGCCAATTGGCACCTGGCACCCGCCTTCGAGGCGGGTATTCATCGCCCGCTCCGCTTTTACGCGCGTAGCGGTTTCGTCATGATTCAGTGGGGCAAGCAGCTCGCGGGTACGCACATCGTCCAGACGGCACTCGATGCCGACGGCACCCTGGCCAACAGCGGGCAGTGAGAGCTCTGGCGGCAGCGCTACGCGAATACGTTCTTCCAGCCCCAGACGCTTCAGGCCGGCAACGGCGAGGATAATGGCATCGTAATCGCCATTATCCAGCTTGCCCAGACGCGTGCCGACGTTACCGCGCAGCGAGCGGATGATCAGGTCAGGACGACGCTCCGCCAGCTGACACTGACGGCGTAAACTGGACGTGCCAACCACGCTACCCGCTGGCAGCGCGTCGAGCGAGTCATAGCGGTTAGAGACAAACGCATCGCGCGGATCTTCGCGCTCGCAGATGGTCACCAGCCCCAGCCCCTCCGGGAACTCGACGGGCACGTCTTTCATCGAATGTACGGCGATATCGGCGCGGTTCTCAAGCAATGCCAGTTCCAGTTCTTTGACGAACAGGCCCTTGCCGCCCACTTTCGCCAGCGGCGTATCGAGGATCACGTCACCGCGCGTGACCATCGGTACCAGCTCGACGCGCAATCCGCTGTGGCAGGCTTCCAGGCGCTGCTTCACATAATGTGCCTGCCAGAGCGCGAGAGGGCTTTGGCGTGTGGCAATTCTCAAAACATTGTCTAACATGCTTGTTACCGTCATTATCAATCGCTAACCATCCTAACATTGTTGACTCTGGGATGGCAGTTTTACGGTTGATGAAGCGCGAGAGGGACAAGGCGGCGTATTCGTCAGCCATAGCCGTATTCAGGAATTTACACGTACAGAACGGTGCTACACTTGTATGTAGCGCATCTTTCTTTACGGTCAATCGGCAAGGTGTTAAATTGATCACGTTTTAGACCATTTTTTCGTCGGTACCACTAAAAATGATAAGGGCGAAAAAGGGTAACGGTTATCTTTTTGAAATACTGCGGGTCCGCTGTTACTCGTGTTTTGAATAGCTGCGACACCCGGAAACATCAGGCGATACGTCTTGTACCTCTATATTGAGACTCTGAAACAGAGACTGGATGCCATAAATCAACTGCGTGTGGATCGCGCGCTTGCTGCTATGGGCCCTGCTTTCCAGCAGGTATACAGTCTGCTGCCGACATTATTGCACTATCACCACCCGCTGATGCCTGGCTACCTTGATGGTAACGTTCCCCAGGGCATTTGCCTTTTCACGCCTGATGAAACCCAACAGCATTATTTGAACGAGCTGGAACTCTACCGCGGCATGCCGCCGCAGGAGTCCCCAAAAGGTGAACTGCCGATTACCGGCGTTTACTCAATGGGGAGCACCTCATCGGTAGGGCAAAGCTGTTCTTCGGACCTGGACATCTGGGTCTGCCATCAGTCCTGGCTCGATAACGAAGAGCGTCAGCTGCTGCAGCGTAAATGCAGCCTGCTGGAGAGCTGGGCGGCATCGCTCGGTGTGGAAGTGAGCTTCTTCCTGATTGATGAAAACCGTTTCCGCCATAACGAAAGCGGCAGTCTGGGTGGTGAGGACTGCGGCTCGACCCAGCACATCCTGTTGCTGGATGAATTCTACCGTACTGCTGTGCGTCTGGCCGGGAAGCGTATTCTGTGGAATATGGTCCCGTGTGAAGAGGAAGAGCATTACGACGATTACGTCATGTCGCTTTACGCGCAGGGCGTACTGACGCCAAACGAATGGCTGGACCTCGGCGGTCTCAGCTCTCTGTCTGCGGAAGAGTACTTCGGCGCAAGCCTCTGGCAGCTCTATAAGAGTATCGACTCGCCGTACAAAGCGGTGCTCAAAACGCTGCTGCTTGAAGCCTATTCCTGGGAATACCCGACGCCGCGCCTGCTGGCGAAAGACATCAAGCAGCGACTGCACGACGGGGAAATCGTCTCCTTCGGGCTCGACGCCTACTGCATGATGCTGGAGCGCGTGACCGAATACCTGAAAGCCATTGATGACACTACGCGTCTTGACCTGGTGCGTCGATGTTTCTATCTCAAAGTCTGTGAGAAGTTGAGCCGCGAGCGCGCCTGCGTGGGCTGGCGTCGTGAAGTGGTCAGTCAGTTAGTCAAAGAGTGGGGATGGGACGAAGCGCGTCTGTCCATGCTCGACAACCGGGCCAACTGGAAAATCGATCAGGTGCGTGAAGCGCACAACGAACTGCTCGATGCGATGATGCAAAGCTACCGTAATCTGATCCGCTTTGCGCGCCGCAACAACCTCAGCGTTTCCGCCAGCCCGCAGGACATCGGGGTATTGACCCGTAAGCTGTACGCCGCGTTTGAAGCGCTGCCGGGTAAAGTCACGCTGGTTAACCCGCAGATTTCGCCTGACCTGTCAGAACCGAACCTGACGTTTATCTACGTGCCGCCGGGCCGCGCGAACCGCACCGGGTGGTATCTGTACAACCGTGCGCCAAGCATGGATTCCATCATCAGCCATCAGCCGCTGGAATATAACCGCTATCTGAACAAGCTGGTGGCCTGGGCCTGGTTTAACGGCCTGCTGACCTCGCGCACGCGCCTGTTTATCAAAGGCAACGAGGTGGTCGATCTCGCTAAGCTGCAGGAGATGGTCGCGGATGTGTCGCACCACTTCCCGCTGCGTCTGCCTGCGCCGACGCCAAAAGCGCTCTACAGCCCGTGTGAGATTCGCCATCTGGCGATCATCGTCAACCTGGAATACGACCCGACGGCGGCCTTCCGCAATCAGGTGGTCCATTTTGACTTCCGCAAGCTGGACGTCTTTAGCTTTGGCGAGCAGCAAAACTGTCTGGTGGGCAGCGTGGACCTGCTCTACCGCAACTCGTGGAACGAAGTGCGTACCCTGCACTTCAACGGCGAGCAGGCGATGATCGAAGCGCTGAAAACCATTCTTGGCAAGATGCACCAGGATGCCGCGCCGCCGGACAGCGTGGAAGTGTTCTGCTACAGCCAGCACCTGCGTGGATTGATTCGTACCCGCGTGCAGCAGCTGGTCTCCGAGTGTATTGAACTGCGTCTCTCCAGTACCCGTCAGGAAACCGGGCGCTTTAAAGCGCTGCGCGTCTCCGGCCAGACCTGGGGCCTGTTCTTTGAACGTCTCAACGTGTCGGTACAGAAGCTGGAAAACGCCATTGAATTCTACGGCGCGATTTCGCATAACAAGCTGCATGGCCTGTCGGTGCAGGTGGAAACCAACCACGTTAAGCTCCCGCAGGTGGTGGACGGCTTTGCCAGTGAAGGGATTATTCAGTTCTTCTTTGAAGAGTCGGGCGACGATGCCGGGTTCAACATCTACATTCTGGATGAGACCAACCGCGCCGAGGTGTATCACCATTGTGAAGGCAGTAAAGAGGAGCTGGTGCGCGACGTCAGCCGCTTCTACTCCTCTTCGCATGACCGCTTTACCTACGGCTCAAGCTTTATCAACTTTAACCTGCCGCAGTTCTACCAGATTGTGAACGTCGATGGCCGTGCGCAGGTGATCCCGTTCCGCACTCAGGCCGTCACGCCTGCCGCGCCTGCCAATCAGGACACCGCGCCGCTGTTGCAGCAGTATTTCTCCTGAGCCTTTTCGCCGGGTGGCGCTTACGCTTACCCGGCCTACGGTTCGAGCCGTTG
Source organism: Enterobacter cloacae complex sp. IR53041 (assembly GCF_049238285.1). Classification (NCBI taxonomy): domain Bacteria; kingdom Pseudomonadati; phylum Pseudomonadota; class Gammaproteobacteria; order Enterobacterales; family Enterobacteriaceae; genus Enterobacter; species Enterobacter cloacae complex sp. IR53041. Next base: position 42,126 of record NZ_JBMKHB010000022.1, read on the forward strand.
TAGGCCCGGTAAGGCGCAGCCGCCACCGGGCAACAAAACTACCTGAAACTCACCGCCTCACCCGCCTGCGCGGTCGCGGCCTGTTCCAGCAGATCCCAGAACGGTACGCCGCTACGGTCGCACACCCACTCATCACCCTTCAGATCGAAGTGATAGCCGCCCTGTTTGGCCGCCAGCCACACCTGGTGAAGCGGCTCCTGGCGGTTAATAATAATTTTGCTGCCATTTTCGAAGCTCAGGGTCAGAATACCGCCGTTGATTTCACAATCGATATCGCTGTCGCCGTCCCAGTCGTCAAGACGCTCTTCGATGGTCATCCACAGGTTGTCGGCAAGGCGATGGAATTCACTGTCGTTCATGGTTTTGTTCCTGTTTTTCGTGATGCCGGCAGTATAACCCTAAATAATTCCCGTTGCAGGAAAGCGGCAAACTCTTGCTTTTGTGTCTTCTCCTGCGATGATAGAAACAGATTTGAACTTACGGGCAACTTTATAATGAAAAACGCTTTCCGAACGCTTGCCGTTCTCATCACGCTGTTTAGCCTGACTGGCTGCGGACTGAAGGGACCACTGTACTTTCCGCCTGCGGATAAAACCGCACCGCCGCCGACGAAACCGGTTAACAGCGGCATTGAGTCTTCCACGCCAGATACTAACGACCGTGGCGACAACGGCGGCCCGACTCAGGTTAATCTCTGACGACAACGTTCTGTACCCGCGCAATGGAGCAAATGATGCAGTTCTCTAAAATGCATGGCCTTGGCAACGATTTTATGGTCGTCGACGCGGTAACGCAGAATGTGTTTTTCTCACCGGAACTGATCCGTCGTCTGGCGGATCGGCATCTGGGCGTGGGGTTCGATCAGCTGCTGGTGGTTGAGCCGCCGTACGATCCCGACCTCGATTTCCACTACCGTATTTTTAACGCGGACGGCAGCGAAGTGAACCAGTGCGGCAACGGCGCGCGCTGTTTCGCCCGCTTTGTCCGCCTGAAAGGGCTGACTAACAAGCGTGATATTCGCGTCAGTACAGCCAATGGTCGCATGGTGCTCAGCGTCACCGATGATGAGCTGGTGCGCGTGAACATGGGCGAGCCTAACTTCGAGCCTTCCGTCGTGCCGTTTCGCGCAAACAAAGCGGAAAAGACCTATATTATGCGGGCGGCCGAGCAGACAGTATTGTGCGGCGTCGTCTCTATGGGTAACCCACACTGCGTGATTCAGGTTGATGATGTGGAAACTGCCGCGGTCGAAACGCTCGGCCCGGTGCTGGAAAGCCACGAACGTTTCCCGGAGCGCGCGAACATCGGTTTTATGCAGGTGGTGAAGCGCGAGCACATTCGTCTGCGGGTTTACGAGCGCGGTGCGGGCGAGACGCAGGCCTGCGGAAGCGGAGCCTGTGCGGCAGTGGCCGTGGGCATCTCCCAGGGGTTACTGGCTGAAGAGGTTCGCGTGGAATTACCGGGCGGTCGGCTTGATATCGCCTGGAAAGGACCGGGTCATCCACTGTATATGACGGGCCCGGCGGCACATGTCTATGACGGGTTTATCCATCTATGAAACAACCAGGGGAAGAACTGCAGGAAACAGTGACGGAACTGGACGACAGAGCTGTTGTTGATTATCTGCTGCGCAATCCTGAGTTTTTTATTCGCAATGCACGCGTCGTCGAAGAGATGCGCGTGCCGCATCCGGTTCGCGGAACCGTGTCGCTGGTGGAATGGCACATGGCGCGCGCGCGCAACCACATCAGCCAGCTTGAAGAGAACATGACGCTGCTGATGGAGCAGGCCAGCACCAATGAAAGCCTGTTCTATCGTCTGCTGCATCTGCAGGCGCGTCTGGCGTCGGCGCACAGTCTTGACGAGTTCCTCAGCCGCTTCCACCGCTGGGCCCGCGAGCTGGGGCTGGCGGGCGCAACGATTCGTCTTTTTCCTGACCGCTGGCGCATCGGCGCACCGTCGGGATTTACCCATCTGGCACTGAGCCGTCAGGCGTTTGAACCGCTGCGCATTCAGCGTCTGGGCCATGAGCACCACTATCTGGGGCCGCTTAACGGACCTGAGCTGCTGGTGGTGTTACCGGAGGCCAAAGCGATTGGCTCGGTGGCGATGTCGCTGATGGGGCGCGATGGCGATCTGGGCGTCATCTTATTTACCAGCCGCGACGCGCATCACTATGAGCAGGGGCAAGCCACGCACCTGCTGCAGGAGATCGCCCTGATGCTGCCTGAGCTGCTGGAGCGCTGGATTGAGCGCGTATGACGGACGGACTGCTCGCCACTGACGTCTCGCGCTTTCTGCGCTATCTCGGCGTGGAACGCCAGCTTAGCCCCATTACGCTGCTTAACTATCAGCGTCAGCTTGATGCCATCATGCAGATCGCCGACGAGATCGGCCTGAAAAGCTGGCAACAATGTGATGCTGCGACGGTACGCGGGTTTGTTGTGCGTAGCCGCAAAAAAAACCTCAGCCCGGCGAGCCTGGCGCTCAGGCTCTCAGCGCTGCGCAGCTTCTTCGACTGGCTGGTCAGCCAGGGGGGCTTAAAAGCCAACCCGGCAAAAGGGATCGCCACACCGAAAGCGCCGCGCCATCTGCCTAAAAATATTGACGTTGACGACGTAAACCGCCTGCTGGATATCGATCTGAACGATCCGCTGGCCGTGCGCGACCGCGCGATGCTGGAAGTAATGTACGGTGCCGGGCTGCGTCTGTCTGAACTCGTCAACCTCGACCTGAAGCATCTCGATCTGGAATCGGGCGAAGTGTGGGTAATGGGGAAGGGCAGCAAAGAGCGCCGTCTGCCGATTGGCCGCAATGCGGTCTCCTGGATTGAGCACTGGCTTGACCTGCGCGGGCTGTTTGGCACCGACGAAGATGCGCTGTTCCTGTCGAAACTCGGCAAGCGGATCTCGGCGCGTAACGTGCAGAAGCGCTTTGCGGAGTGGGGCATTAAGCAGGGGCTGAACAGCCACGTGCATCCCCACAAGCTGCGCCACTCTTTTGCAACACACATGCTTGAGTCGAGCGGCGATCTGCGCGGCGTGCAGGAACTGCTTGGCCACGCGAACCTGTCGACGACTCAAATTTATACCCACTTAGACTTCCAACACCTTGCCTCGGTGTATGACGCGGCACATCCACGCGCCAAACGGGGGAAATAATGCGTTTTTACCGCCCACTCGGTCAGATCTCAGCCCTGACGTTTGACCTTGATGACACTCTTTATGACAACCGCGAGGTGATCCTGCGTACCGAGCAGGAGTCCCTGGCGTTTGTGCAGAACTATCATCCCGCGCTGAAGACGATGCAGAACAAGGACTTCCAGAAGCTGCGTCAGTCCCTGCGGGAGACCGAGCCGGACATTTACCACGACGTGACCGAATGGCGTCGTCGCGCGGTTGAGCAGGCGATGCTGAATGTAGGCCTGAGCGCGCAGGATGCCGCGATTGGGGCGGAAGCGGCCATGGAAAACTTCGCCAAATGGCGCAGCCGTATCGACGTGCCGCAGGAAACCCACGACACGCTGGCGACGCTTGCCGAAAAGTGGCCGCTGGTGGCCATCACCAACGGCAATGCCCAGCCGGAGCTGTTCGGCCTCAGCGATTATTTTGAATTCGTGCTGCGAGCGGGTCCTCACGGGCGCGCGAAGCCGTTCAGCGACATGTACCATCTGGCAGCGGAGAAGCTTAACCTGCCGCTGGGTGAGATCCTGCACGTGGGCGATGACCTGACCACAGACGTGGCGGGCGCCATCCGCTGCGGCATGCAGGCCTGCTGGATCAAGCCGGAAAACGCTGACCTGATGAGCGCCTCCGATAGCCGTCTTCTGCCGCACGTGGAAATTTCGCGGTTGGCATCCCTCACGACGCTGATATAATCACCAGTAATATTGTATAAATTACCAGGGTTTTGCAGTTGTAGGCCCGGTAAGCGAAGCGCCACCGGGCGTTTTGCTCTGTTCCTGAATACTATGTGACGGTGCCAATGGACGTTTCTTACCTGCTCGACAGCCTTAATGACAAACAGCGTGACGCGGTTGCCGCCTCGCGCACCAACCTGCTGGTGCTGGCTGGAGCGGGCAGTGGTAAGACGCGCGTGCTGGTTCACCGTATCGCCTGGCTGCAGAGCGTGGAAAACTGCTCGCCGTACTCCATCATGGCGGTCACGTTCACCAACAAGGCGGCGGCGGAGATGCGCCACCGCATCGCCCAGCTGATGGGCACCAGCCAGGGCGGGATGTGGGTCGGCACCTTCCACGGTCTGGCGCACCGCCTGCTGCGTGCGCACCACATGGACGCCAACCTGCCGCAGGATTTCCAGATCCTCGACAGCGAAGACCAGCTCCGTTTGCTGAAGCGCCTGATCAAGGCGATGAACCTCGACGAGAAGCAGTGGCCGCCGCGTCAGGCGATGTGGTACATCAACGGTCAGAAAGACGAGGGGCTGCGCCCGCACCACATTCAGAGCTTCGGCAACCCGGTCGAGCAGACCTGGCAGAACGTCTACAAGGCCTATCAGGAAGCGTGCGATCGCGCCGGCCTGGTGGATTTTGCCGAGCTGCTGCTGCGCGCTCACGAGCTGTGGCTCAACAAGCCGCACATCCTGCAGCACTACCGTGAACGCTTCACCAACATTCTGGTGGACGAATTCCAGGATACCAACAACATCCAGTACGCGTGGATCCGCCTGCTGGCCGGCGATACCGGCAAGGTGATGATCGTGGGCGATGACGACCAGTCGATCTACGGCTGGCGCGGGGCGCAGGTGGAGAACATTCAGCGCTTCCTCAACGATTTCCCCGGCGCGCAAACCATCCGTCTGGAGCAGAACTACCGCTCAACCAGCAACATTCTGAGCGCGGCCAACGCCCTGATTGAGAATAACAACGGGCGTCTGGGTAAAAAGCTGTGGACCGACGGCGTCGACGGCGAACCGATTTCGATTTACTGCGCCTTCAACGAGCTCGACGAAGCGCGCTTCGTGGTCAACCGCATCAAAACCTGGCAGGACAACGGCGGCGCGCTGGAGCAGTGTGCCATTCTCTATCGCAGCAACGCCCAGTCGCGCGTGCTGGAAGAGGCGCTGCTGCAGGTGGGGATGCCGTACCGCATTTACGGCGGTATGCGCTTCTTCGAACGTCAGGAAATCAAAGATGCGCTCTCGTATCTGCGTCTGATTGCCAACCGTAACGACGACGCGGCGTTTGAACGCGTGGTCAACACGCCGACCCGCGGGATTGGCGACCGCACGCTGGACGTGGTGCGTCAGGCCTCGCGCGACCGCCAGCTGACGCTGTGGCAGGCGTGCCGCGAGCTGCTGCAGGAAAAAGCGCTTGCCGGACGCGCGGCCAGCGCCCTGCAGCGCTTCCTTGAACTGATTGACGCCCTGGCGCAGGAAACCGCCGACATGCCGCTGCACGTGCAGACCGACCGGGTGATTAAAGACTCCGGCCTGCGCACCATGTACGAGCAGGAAAAAGGCGAGAAGGGCCAGACCCGTATTGAGAACTTAGAGGAACTGGTGACGGCAACGCGCCAGTTCAGCTACAACGAAGAAGACGAGGACCTGATGCCGCTGCAGGCGTTCCTCTCCCACGCCGCGCTGGAGGCGGGCGAAGGGCAGGCGGACACCTGGCAGGATGCGGTTCAGCTCATGACCCTGCACTCCGCCAAAGGTCTGGAGTTCCCGCAAGTGTTTATCGTCGGGATGGAAGAGGGGATGTTCCCGAGCCAGATGTCGCTGGATGAAGGCGGACGTCTGGAAGAGGAACGCCGTCTGGCCTACGTGGGCGTGACGCGTGCGATGCAGAAGCTGACGCTGACCTACGCTGAAACCCGACGTCTCTATGGTAAAGAGGTCTACCACCGTCCGTCGCGCTTTATCGGTGAACTGCCGGAAGAGTGTGTCGAAGAGGTACGTCTGCGGGCGAGCATCAGCCGTCCGGTCAGCCATCAGCGCATGGGCTCGCCGATAGCGGAAACCGACACCGGCTACAAGCTGGGCCAGCGCGTGCGCCATTCTAAGTTTGGCGAAGGCACCATTGTGAATCTGGAAGGCAGCGGCGAGCACAGCCGCCTGCAGGTGGCGTTCCAGGGGCAGGGGATCAAATGGCTGGTGGCCGCCTACGCGAAGCTGGAAACAGTCTAACTTTCAGAAAAATATCATTATTTTGTAATAATCTGCTAGCCTTATACGTTGAAGGTCAATTAATGCCCTTCAGCGTTTCGTTGCGTGTTGACGCCACAGTTATAGCTGGCGTAACATGCGCGCACGATTACGCTAAGAGGACATTCGCCTTGGACACACCCAGTAGATACTGGCTCAATTCCCTGTCATCCAGGAACAACTCCTAAGGCTATCTCCTCTTGCTGATGGCCTTAGTGGTTGTCAGCGACTGCATTATTCCCGTCGCGCTGAGTCAGGCTGTTTAATGGTCTGAAACCCAATTTGTTTCTGTGTGCCCACCGAACTGTCCGATATTTTTTGCATTGGGAGTCCCGGTCATGTTGAGCGCATTTCAACTCGAAAATAACCGACTGACTCGGCTTGAAGCCGAAGAGTCACAGCCCCTCATTGATGCCGTATGGGTGGATCTGGTCGAGCCGGACGACGATGAGCGCCTTCGCGTACAATCTGAGCTGGGGCAAAGCCTGGCAACGCGCCCGGAACTGGAAGACATCGAAGCATCCGCCCGTTTTTTTGAAGACGAAGACGGCCTGCACATTCACTCCTTCTTCTTCTTCGAAGATGCCGAAGACCACGCGGGCAACTCCACCGTGGCATTTACCATTCGCGACGGCCGCCTGTTTACCCTGCGCGAGCGTGAGCTACCGGCATTCCGCCTCTACCGCATGCGCGCCCGCAGCCAGGCGATGGTGGACGGCAACGCCTATGAGCTGCTGCTCGATCTGTTCGAGACTAAAATTGAACAGCTGGCGGATGAAATTGAAAACATCTACAGCGATCTGGAAAAGCTGAGCCGGGTGATCATGGAAGGCCATCAGGGCGATGAGTATGACGAAGCGCTCTCAACGCTGGCGGAGCTGGAAGATATCGGCTGGAAGGTGCGTTTGTGTCTGATGGATACCCAGCGCGCGCTGAACTTCCTGGTGCGCAAGGCGCGTCTGCCGGGCGGTCAGCTGGAGCAGGCGCGTGAGATCCTGCGCGATATCGAATCCCTGCTGCCGCACAACGAATCCCTGTTCCAGAAGGTCAACTTCCTGATGCAGGCGGCGATGGGCTTTATCAACATCGAGCAGAACCGCATCATTAAGATCTTCTCGGTGGTGTCCGTGGTGTTCCTGCCGCCGACGCTGGTGGCGTCCAGCTACGGGATGAACTTTGAGTTTATGCCGGAGCTGAAGTGGAGCTTTGGCTACCCGGGGGCGATTATCTTTATGATCCTCGCGGGCCTGGCCCCGTATCTGTACTTTAAGCGTCGTAACTGGCTTTGAGAATCCGCCCGGTGGCGCTACGCTTACCGGGCCTACAGATCTTGTAGGCCGGATAAGGCGCAGCCGCCATCCGGCAAAAAGGCACTACAGCCCTCTGCGCCCCCTGCGCTGGGTATAAATCGCATCCGCAACAAAGATCGCCAATGCCACCCAGATAAAGGCGAACGTCACCATCTTATCCGCACCCGGCACTTCGCCGTAAAACACCACTGCCAGCAGGAACATCAGCGTCGGGCCAATGTACTGGAAGAAGCCCAGCGTGGAGAGACGCAGGCGCGTCGCTGCACCGGTGAAGCACAGCAGTGGAATGGTGGTTACTACGCCCGCCGCCATCAGCATCAGGTTCAGCGACCACGGATTGCTGCCCATGTGGCTGGTTGGGCTGTCGGCGATGCCGAAGAGATAAATCGCCGCCACCGGCAGCAGCCACAGGGTTTCAAACAGCATCCCCGTCTGCGCTTCCACCGCAATCTTCTTACGCACCAGGCCGTAGAAGGCAAAGCTGAACGCCAGACCGAGGGCGATAATTGGCAGCGAGCCGAACGTCCACAGCTGCACCAGCACGCCGCAGAAGGCCAGAATCACCGCCACCCACTGCATCCGGCGGAAGCGCTCACCGAGGAAAATCATCCCCAGCACGATGTTAACCAGCGGGTTAATGAAGTACCCCAGGCTCGCTTCGAGCATGTGATGGTTATTCACTGCCCAGATAAACAGCAGCCAGTTACCGCCAATCAGCACGGCAGAGAGCGCCAGCAGGAAGATCTTCTTCGGGGTCTGCAGCAGCGTTTTGACGCCCGACCACTGACGGCTGAGGCTCATCAGCGCAATCATAAAGAAGAAAGACCAGATGACGCGGTGAGTGAGGATCTCGTCAGCCGGAACGTAGGCGATTAGCTTGAAGTACGCCGGGGCGATACCCCAAATAAAATAAGCGGCAAGGGCGAGTAAAACGCCCTGCCGCGTCTGTTTAGCATCCATCGGGAAAATCCGTTACAAAAAAGTGAATCAATTTTACCCGATTTTGCCGCCTCAACCCACCATATAAGTGGCGGTTGCGCTGGCGATATAAACCTGTTCTTCGTTGTGTAATTCCACGCGCGCCACGGCAACTTTATTCCCGGCGCGCAGCAGGCTGCTGGTACAGGTGAAGCGGTTTCCGCGCCCCGGGCGAAGATAGTCGACGCGCAAATCAATGGTGCCCATACGGGACAGACGCTGGCGAAGTTCGTCTTCGTTGATGGTGTCATGGCGCGTCAGCGTACTGCCCACGCAGACCAGACCTGCCGCCACGTCCAGCGCGGAGGCAATCACGCCACCGTGTAAAATACTTTGCGCCCAGTTCCCGACCATCATCGGCTGGTTATTGAAGCTCAGCTGGGCAAAGTCTTTCTCGTAACGCTCCAGCTCCAGTCCCAGCGCACGGTTAAACGGCATATGGTAAACAAATATCTCGCCCACGAGTTTTAACACTTCTTCGGCGGTAAGCATGGCTGACATGAGGCATCACATCCTTATTGTTAACGAAATGTTGATTTTATGCCTCAGCAACAAGGAATGCTACTTTCAGAAACGAGGATGCAGCAGTTGTCGCAGAAGTCTGTAGAATGTTCGCCACATAACTATTCAGGTAATTTTACTCTTTTGCAGGAGAACACCACCGATGCGGACGTATCTGGCCTGGTTACTGGCGGCGATTTCGCTGCCCCTCACAGCCTATGCGCAGGAAGCGACAATTAAAGAGGTGCATGATAAGCCTGCCGTGCACTGTAGCATTATCGCGAACCTTCTTCAGGAGCATGACAATCCGTTCACGCTCTATCCGTACGACACCAACTACGTGATTTACACCCAGACCAGCGACCTCAACAAAGAGGCGATAAGCTCCTATAACTGGTCTGATAATGCGCGTAAAGATGAGGTGAAGTTTCAGCTCAGCCTCGCGTTCCCGTTCTGGCGCGGCATTCTGGGGCCGAACTCGGTGCTCGGTGCGTCTTACACGCAGAAGTCCTGGTGGCAGCTCTCTAACAGCGGGGAATCCTCGCCGTTCCGCGAAACCAACTACGAGCCGCAGCTGTTCCTCGGCTTCGCAACCGATTATGAATTCGCCGGCTGGACGCTGCGTGACGTCGAAGTGGGCTTTAACCATGATTCTAACGGCCGTTCCGATCCGACTTCCCGTAGCTGGAACCGCGCCTATACGCGCCTGATGGCGCAGAACGGTAACTGGATGGTGGAGGTGAAGCCGTGGTATGTGGTCGGCAGCACTGATGACAACCCGGACATCACCAAATACATGGGCTACTACCAGCTCAAAGTCGGCTATCAGCTGGGCGATGCCGTACTGAGCGCGAAGGGGCAGTATAACTGGAATACCGGTTACGGCGGCGCGGAAGTGGGCTTAAGCTATCCTATGACGAAGCACGTTCGTATCTATACGCAGGTCTACAGCGGTTACGGCGAGTCGCTTATCGATTACAACTTCAACCAGACCCGCGTCGGCGTGGGCGTGATGCTGAACGATATTCTCTAGGCTGCTCGAATGTTTTTGCGTTAAACGTTGAAGTTTCTCTCTCAGGCGCTGAAAATAGCGCCTGTTTCATTTCAGGCATATGGGGTTAACGTGGCGCAGGCGGAAGTATTGAATCAGGAGTCGCTGGCTAAACAGGTTTTGCATGAAACCTTTGGCTACCAGCAGTTCCGCCCTGGCCAGGAAACCATCATTGAAACGGTGCTGCAAGGCCGTGACTGCCTGGTGGTGATGCCGACCGGCGGCGGTAAGTCCCTCTGTTATCAGGTGCCCGCGCTGGTGCTTAACGGCCTGACGGTCGTGGTATCCCCGCTCATTTCGCTAATGAAAGACCAGGTTGACCAACTGCTCGCCAACGGCGTCGCGGCGGCCTGTCTGAACTCGACGCAAACCCGGGAGCAGCAGCAAGAGGTGATGGCCGGGTGCCGCACCGGGCAGATCCGCCTGCTGTATATCGCGCCGGAACGCCTGATGCTGGATAACTTCCTCGACCATCTCGCGCACTGGAATCCGGTTCTGCTGGCGGTGGATGAAGCGCACTGTATCTCCCAGTGGGGACACGATTTCCGCCCGGAATACGCCGCCCTCGGCCAGCTGCGTCAGCGCTTCCCCGAGCTGCCGTTTATGGCGCTTACCGCCACGGCGGATGACACCACGCGCCTGGATATCGTTCGCCTGCTGGGGCTGAACGACCCGTATATTCAGGTCAGCAGCTTCGACCGCCCGAACATCCGCTACATGCTGATGGAAAAATTCAAGCCGCTGGATCAGCTCCTGCGCTACGTCCAGGAGCAGCGCGGCAAGTCCGGCATCATCTACTGCAACAGCCGCGCAAAGGTGGAAGACACCGCTGCGCGTCTGCAAAACCGTGGCTTTAGCGCGGCGGCATACCATGCCGGGTTAGAGAACCACATCCGCGCCGACGTGCAGGAAAAATTCCAGCGCGACGACCTGCAAATCGTCGTCGCGACGGTGGCGTTCGGGATGGGGATCAACAAGCCCAACGTGCGCTTTGTGGTGCACTTCGACATTCCGCGTAATATCGAATCCTACTATCAGGAAACCGGCCGCGCCGGGCGTGACGGTCTGCCTGCGGAAGCGATGCTGTTTTACGATCCGGCCGATATGGCGTGGCTGCGCCGCTGTCTGGAAGAGAAGCCGCAGGGCCAGTTGCAGGATATCGAGCGCCACAAGCTCAACGCGATGGGCGCGTTTGCCGAAGCGCAAACCTGCCGTCGTCTGGTGCTGCTCAACTACTTTGGTGAAGGACGGCAGGAGCCGTGCGGTAACTGCGATATCTGCCTGGATCCCCCAAAACAGTACGATGGCCTGATGGACGCGCGTAAGGCGCTCTCGACCATTTACCGCGTGAACCAGCGCTTCGGGATGGGCTACGTGGTGGAAGTGCTGCGCGGTGCCAACAACCAGCGTATCCGCGACATGGGCCACGACAAGCTGCCTGTCTACGGTATTGGCAAGGACCAGAGCCACGAGCACTGGGTCAGCATTATTCGTCAGCTGATCCACCTCGGCTTTGCCACACAGAACATTGCTCAGCACTCCGCGCTTCAGCTGACCGAAGCGGCGCGTCCGGTGCTGCGCGGTGACGTTGAACTGAAGCTCGCCGTGCCGCGCGTGGTCGCCCTCAAGCCGCGGGTGATGCAAAAATCGTACGGCGGCAACTACGACCGCAAGCTGTTCGCCAAACTGCGCAAGCTGCGTAAGGCCATCGCTGATGAAGAGAACATCCCGCCATACGTGGTGTTCAACGACGCGACGCTCATTGAGATGGCCGAGCAGATGCCGCTCAGCGCCAGCGAAATGCTCAGCGTTAACGGCGTCGGTACGCGCAAGCTGGAGCGCTTCGGTAAAGAGTTTATGGCACTCATCCGTTCCCACGTTGATGGTGATGATGAGGAGTAGTCAGCCGGGCGAAAAAGTGCCAGGATGATGACTCACTGAATTATTTCCCCGCGAGCTAATTATGTTAATGCTATTTCTCACCGTGGCGTTAGTGCACATCGTTGCGCTGATGAGCCCGGGACCTGACTTTTTCTTCGTGTCGCAAACGGCCGTCAGCCGCTCCCGCAAGGAGGCGATGATGGGTGTGCTCGGTATCACCATGGGCGTTATGGTCTGGGCGGCGGTTGCGCTGCTCGGTCTGAACCTGATCCTGGCGAAGATGGCCTGGCTGCATAACATCATTATGGTCGGCGGCGGGCTGTACCTGTGCTGGATGGGTTACCAGATGCTGCGCGGGGCGCTGAAAAAAGAAGAGAAAAAACCGGAAGAGCCAAAGGTCGAGCTGGCAACGGGCGGCCGCAGCTTTGTAAAAGGGCTGCTGACCAACCTGGCGAACCCGAAAGCGATTATCTATTTCGGCTCCGTGTTCTCGCTGTTTGTGGGTGATAGCGTCGGTGCGGGCGCACGCTGGGGCATCTTCCTGCTGATCGTCGTTGAAACCTTTGCCTGGTTTACCATCGTGGCCAGTCTGTTCGCCTTACCGGCGATGCGCCGCGGCTACCAGCGTATTGCGAAGTGGATCGACGGCTTCGCCGGCGCGCTGTTCGCCGGCTTCGGCATTCATCTCATCATTTCTCGCTAAGCATGACGCGCTGACGCAAGCAGCGCGCCAACCAGCATAAACAGCGAACCAAAGACTTTATTCAGGGCCTTCATCTGCTTAGGCCCTTTAATCCACGCCGCAATCCGCTGCGCCAGCGTCGCGTAACCAATCATGACGATAATATCGACGATAATGGTGGTCGCGCCCAGCACTACGTACTGCATCACCTGCGGCTGATGCGGCACGATAAACTGCGGGAACAGCGCGGCGAGGAAAACGATGCTCTTCGGGTTGGTCAGGTTGACGAAAACCGCACGCTTAAACAGATGACCGCGGTTTTGCGTCTGAGCGAGCGTATTCAGGTTAATGGAGCCTGCCGCGCGCCACTGCTGGATGCCGAGCCAAATCAGATAGGCCGCCCCGGCCCATTTCAGCACTTCAAAGGCCAGTACGGAGCGGGAGAACAGGGTGCCCAGACCAATCCCGACCAGCACGATATGAATGCCCAACCCGGTCTGCAAACCGGCAATGGATGCCGCCGCGCCGCGATAGCCGTGGTTGATGGAGGTGGTCATGGTGTTAATGGCGCCCGAGCCCGGTGAAAGGCTAAGGATGATGGATGTCAGCAGGTAAGCGAACCACCACTCGAAGGTCATTTGAAACTCCCGAATTGTCTGTTTTTATGCCACAATACGCTATTGTTGAGTCATTTTGTGACCGGTTACGAAAAAACGATATTCCTTGGCTTAGGTGAGTAGAAACCCAATGTTTCAGCAGAAAAAGGACTGGGAAACACGAGAAAACGCATTTGCTGCTTTCTCCATGGGGCCGCTGACCGATTTCTGGCGCCAGCGTGAGGAAGATGCGTTTACGGGCGTCGGGGGCATCCCGGTACGCTTCGTTCGTTTCCGTAATGAAAAAAATGATCGGGTCATCGTGGTCTGCCCGGGGCGTATTGAAAGCTACGTTAAATACGCCGAACTGGCCTACGACCTGGTCCATATGGGGTTCGATGTGCTGATCATCGACCACCGTGGACAGGGGCTGTCCGGGCGCATGCTTCCGGACACGCACCGTGGGCACGTCGATCGCTTCAGCGATTACGTCGACGATTTTGCCGCGTTCTGGCAGCAGGAAGTGCAGCCCGGCCCTTGGCGTAAGCGATATATCCTCGCGCACTCCATGGGGGGCGCGATATCGACGCTGTTCTTGCAGCGTTATGAACACCAGTGCGATGCCATTGCGCTGACCGCGCCAATGTACGGTATCGTCATACGTTTCCCGGACTGGATGGTGCGCCATCTTCTCGACTGGGCTGAGGGCCATCAGCGCATTCGTGAAGGCTATGCCATCGGAACCGGACGCTGGCGCGCGCTGCCGTTCGCCATCAACGTCTTAACCCACAGTCGGCAGCGTTATCGCCGCAACCTGCGCTTTTATGCCGATGAACCACGCCTGCGCGTCGGCGGCCCGACCTGGCACTGGGTGCGGGAAGGTATTCTGGCCGGTGAGCAGGTGCTGGCAGGCGTGGGCGATGATGACACGCCAACGCTGCTGATCCAGGCGGAAGAAGAGCGTGTGGTGGATAACCGCATGCACGACCGCTATTGTGAACTGCGCGCCGCCGCCGGTCACCCCTGTGAAGGGGGAAAACCGCTGGTCATCAACGGCGCGTACCATGAGATCCTTTTTGAAAAGGACGCTATGCGCTCAGTCGCGCTCAACGCCATTGTTGAATTTTTCAACAGGCATAATTGATTTTTGTTTTCCACCAGAGGTTGAAATCCCTATGTACCAGGTTGTTGCATCTGATTTAGATGGCACGCTGCTTTCCCCTGACCACACCCTGTCGCCTTACGCGAAAGAGACCCTGAAGCTTCTGACCGCCCGTGGCGTGAACTTCGTATTTGCCACCGGCCGCCACCACTTCGACGTGGGGCAGATCCGCGATAATCTTGAGATCAAATCGTACATGATCACCTCCAACGGTGCGCGTGTGCACGATACCGACGGCAACCTGATCTTTACCCACAACCTGGATCGCGATATTGCCGCCGATCTGTTCAGCGTGGTGCACAACAACCCGGCTATCGTTACGAACGTTTACCGCGACGACGACTGGTTCATGAACCGCCACCGCCCGGATGAGATGCGTTTCTTCAAGGAAGCCGTATTCAACTACTCCCTGTACGAGCCAGGCCTGCTGGAGCCGGAAGGGATCAGCAAGGTGTTCTTCACCTGCGACAGCCATGAAGAGCTACTCCCGCTGGAACAGGCGATCAACGCCCGCTGGGGCGATCGCGTTAATGTCAGCTTCTCGACCCTGACCTGTCTGGAAGTGATGGCGGGAGGCGTCTCCAAAGGGCACGCGCTGGAAGCGGTTGCGAAACGTCTGGGCTTCGAGCTGAAAGACTGTATCGCCTTTGGTGACGGCATGAACGATGCTGAAATGCTGTCGATGGCGGGTAAGGGCTGCATCATGCAGAACGCGCATCAGCGTCTGAAAGATCTGCACCCGGAGCTGGAGGTGATTGGTTCTAACGCTGACAACGCGGTACCGAAATACCTGCGCAAGCTGTTCCTTGAATAATCTTCATTTGGTTGTTTATTGCTCAGTTGTCAACTAAAGAGTTCGCTACAATGCCTCTCCTTCTTTCTGAGAGACAAGCATTGTGGCGCTACTCATTATCACCACTATCCTGTGGGCCTTCTCCTTTAGCCTGATTGGCGAATACCTTGCCGGTTCGGTCGACAGCTACTTCTCGGTGCTGATGCGCGTGGGGCTGGCGGCGCTGGTATTCCTGCCGTTTCTGCGCACGCGCGGGCAGTCGCTGAAAACGATTGTGCTGTACATGCTGGTGGGGGCGATGCAGCTCGGCATCATGTACCTGTTCAGCTTCCGGGCTTATGTCTACCTGTCCGTCTCGGAATTCCTGCTGTTCACCGTGCTAACACCGCTCTATATCACGCTGATCTACGATTTGCTTAGCAAGCGCCGCCTGCGTTGGGGATATCTGCTGAGTGCGGCGCTGGCGGTGATTGGCGCGGCAATTATTCGCTACGACAAAGTGAGCGATCACTTCTGGACCGGGCTGATGTTCGTCCAGCTCGCCAACATCAGCTTCGCCATCGGCATGGTGGGCTACAAACGCCTGATGGAAACCCGTCCGATGCCCCAGCATAACGCGTTTGCGTGGTTCTACATGGGGGCCGCGATCGTCGCGGTGGCGGCGTGGTTTATGCTGGGTAACCCGCAAAAGCTGCCTACCACCACCGTACAGTGGAGCGTGCTGATCTGGCTGGGCGTCGTGGCTTCCGGGTTGGGGTACTTCATGTGGAACTACGGCGCGACGCAGGTCGACGCCGGTACGCTCGGGATCATGAACAACGTACATGTTCCTGCAGGGCTGCTGGTCAACCTTGCCATCTGGCAGCAACAGCCGCACTGGCCAAGCTTCCTTATTGGGGGAGCGGTGATCCTGGCTTCGCTGTGGGTCCATCGAAGCTGGGTCGCTCCGCGCTCCGCACAAACGGAAGATGGTCGCACGCGTGGTTCCGCGCTGAGCGAATAAACGCCTCCGTAATCGGCTGACGCTGCTCGCCATCGCGCACGGCGGCGTACAGCCGGCTCCACAGTCCTTCACCCAGGGTTTTGGTGACCACCAGGCCCTGGCGTTCAAAGCTCTCTACCACCCAGTGCGGCAGCGCCGCGATACCCATTCTGGCCGCCACCATCTGAATCAACAGCAGGGTGTTATCCACGCTTTTTAGCTGCGGACTGATGCCCGCGGGCTGCAGGAAGTGTCGCCAGATATCCAGACGACTGCGCTGAACCGGGTAAATCAGCAGCGTTTCCGTCGCCAGGTCTTCCGGCGTGATGCGCGTTTTGGTCGCCAGCGGATGGTCCGGCGCCAGTACCAGGCGTACTTCATAATCAAACATCGGCGAATAGTGCAGGCCGCTGCGCGGCAGAATATCGGACGTCATCACCAGATCCAGCTCGCCCTGCTGCAGCGAGGGCTGCGGGTCAAACGTCACGCCGGATTTAAAGTCCATCTCCACCTGCGGCCACTTCTGGCGGAAGTTCTCAAGCGCGGGGGTCAGCCACTGAATACAGCTGTGGCACTCAATGGCGATACGCAGCGTGGTCTGCTGCGGTTCGTTACACGCCTGCAGCGCGCTGGCGATCTGCGGCAGAACCTGATTCGCCAGCTGAAGCAAAATTTCGCCCTGCGGCGTAAAGCGCAGCGGCTGGCTCTTACGCACAAAAAGACGGAAGCCGAGGCGTTGTTCCAGATCGCTGAACTGGTGAGAAAGGGCGGACTGGGTCTGGTGCAGCGTGGCCGCCGCTGCCGCGAGCGATCCGCAGTTCCGCAACGCTTGCAGCGTTTTCAGGTGTTTTATCTCGATCATGAAAGTCCTTCACTTCGCCATGAACATTTTGCGCTTGAGGAATATACAGTACCTGCCAATTATAGAAGTGTAAACATCTGGACGTCTAAATAACAAATTTCACAAGGGGCATACCATGACAATCCGCAATCACACTCTCGGTTTCCCTCGCGTTGGCCTGCGTCGCGAGCTGAAAAAAGCGCAAGAAAGCTACTGGGCGGGGAACGCCACCCGTGAAGAACTGCTGGCAGTGGGGCGCGAGCTGCGCGCCCGTCACTGGGCGCAGCAGAAGCAGGCGGGAATTGACCTGCTGCCGGTGGGCGATTTCGCCTGGTACGACCATGTTCTGACGACCAGCCTGCTGCTTGGCAACGTGCCGGCTCGTCATCAGAACAACGATGGATCGGTAGATATCGATACCCTGTTCCGCATCGGCCGTGGCCGTGCGCCAACGGGTGAGCCAGCGGCAGCGGCGGAAATGACCAAGTGGTTTAATACTAACTATCACTATATGGTGCCGGAGTTCGTAAAAGGTCAGCAGTTCAGGCTGAACTGGACGCAGCTTCTGGATGAAGTGGACGAAGCGCTGGCGCTGGGCCACCAGGTGAAACCCGTACTGTTGGGGCCGGTGACCTATCTGTGGTTGGGGAAAGTCAAAGGCGAGCCGTTTGACCGGCTCAGCCTGCTGAAGGATATTCTGCCGGTCTATAAGCAGGTGCTGATTGAGCTGGGCAAGCGCGGCATTCAGTGGGTGCAAATCGACGAGCCCGCGCTGGTGCTCGAACTGCCTCAGGTTTGGCTTGATGCTTTCAAACCGGCTTACGATGCACTCAACGGACAGGTGAAGCTGTTGCTTACCACCTACTTTGAAGGTGTGACGCCGAACCTCAGCACCATCACCAGATTGCCGGTGCAGGGTCTGCACGTTGACCTGGTGCACGGCAAAGATGACGTCGCAGAACTGCACAA
Source organism: Enterobacter cloacae complex sp. IR53041 (assembly GCF_049238285.1). Taxonomy (NCBI): domain Bacteria; kingdom Pseudomonadati; phylum Pseudomonadota; class Gammaproteobacteria; order Enterobacterales; family Enterobacteriaceae; genus Enterobacter; species Enterobacter cloacae complex sp. IR53041. The sequence goes on from NZ_JBMKHB010000022.1 coordinate 60,037, forward strand.
GCGCCTGCCAGCAGACTGGCTGCTCTCCGCCGGTCTGGTCAACGGCCGTAACGTCTGGCGCGCCGATCTGACCGAGAAATACGCACAAATTAAAGACATCGTCGGCAAACGTGAGCTGTGGGTGGCCTCGTCCTGCTCGCTGCTGCACAGTCCGATCGATCTGAGCGTGGAAACCCGTCTCGCCCCTGAAGTAAAAAGCTGGTTTGCCTTCGCCCTGCAAAAATGTGAAGAGCTGGCGCTGCTGCGCGATGCGCTGAACAGCGGCGACACGGCGGCGATTCGCGAATGGAGTGCACCAATCCAGGCGCGCCGCCACTCGGCTCGCGTGCACAACCCGGCGGTGGAAAAACGCCTGGCGGCCATCACCGCTCAGGACAGCCAGCGCCAGAGCCCGTATGAAGTCCGTGCCGAAGCCCAGCGCGCCCGCTTCAACCTGCCCGCGTGGCCAACCACCACTATCGGTTCCTTCCCGCAGACCACCGAAATCCGCGGCCTGCGTCTGGACTTCAAAAAGGGGAATCTGGATGCGAATCACTACCGCACCGGGATTGCCGAACACATCAAGCAGGCGATTATCGAGCAGGAGCGGCTGGGACTGGACGTGCTGGTGCACGGCGAGGCCGAGCGTAACGACATGGTGGAATACTTCGGTGAACACCTGGACGGGTTCGTCTTTACCCAGAACGGCTGGGTGCAAAGCTATGGCTCCCGCTGCGTCAAGCCGCCGGTGGTCATCGGTGACGTCAGCCGCCCGGAGCCGATCACGGTTGAGTGGGCGAAGTACGCCCAGTCCCTGACCGACAAGCCGGTAAAAGGCATGCTCACCGGTCCGGTGACCATTCTTTGCTGGTCCTTCCCGCGTGAGGACGTGACCCGCGAGACCATCGCGAAGCAAATCGCGCTGGCGCTCCGTGATGAAGTGGCGGATCTGGAAGCCGCAGGCATAGGCATCATCCAGATTGACGAACCGGCCCTGCGCGAAGGTCTGCCGCTGCGCCGCAGCGACTGGGATGCCTACCTGAAGTGGGGCGTGGAGGCGTTTCGCATCAACGCCGCGGTGGCGAAGGACGACACCCAGATCCACACCCACATGTGTTACTGCGAATTCAACGACATCATGGATTCGATTGCCGCGCTGGACGCTGACGTGATCACCATCGAGACCTCGCGATCAGACATGGAGCTGCTGGAGTCGTTTGAAGAGTTCGACTACCCGAACGAAATCGGTCCGGGGGTGTACGACATACACTCTCCGAACGTGCCGAGCGTGGAGTGGATTGAGTCGCTGCTGAAAAAAGCGGCCCAGCGCATTCCGGCAGAGCGTCTGTGGGTGAACCCGGACTGCGGCCTGAAAACTCGCGGCTGGCCGGAGACGCGTGCCGCGCTGGCGAACATGGTGAAGGCGGCGCAAAACTTGCGTCAGGCTTGATGATGCGTAGGCCCGGTAAGGCGTAGACGCCACCGGGCTTTTTTTTACGCTTTTTTACCGCCGTACTGGCTGAACCACGCCAGCATTCTCTGCCAGCCGTCTTTGGCTGATTCCGCGTGATAGCTCGGACGATAATCCGCGTTAAACGCGTGCCCGGCATCCGGATACACCACGATCTCCGCCTTCGCATTGGCCGCACGGAGCGCATGGCGCATGGTCTCTACCGAATCCAGCGAAATACCGGTGTCCTGACCGCCATACAGCCCTAATACGGGGGCATTCAGCTCCGTGGCGATATCCACGGGATGTTTCGGTGAATTGAGCGTTTTTTCACCTACCAGTTTACCGTACCAGGCCACAGCGGCTTTAAGCTGCGGGTTATGCGCGGCATACAGCCAGCTGATGCGTCCGCCCCAGCAGAAACCGGTGACCAGCAGACGATGGGGATCGCCCCCGTTGCGCGCCGCCCAGCTGGCGACGTGGTCGAGATCGGCCAGCACCTGCGCATCCGGGACTTTGCTGACCAGGTTGCTGAGCAAGGTGGGAATATCGCTGTAATCGTTCGGATCGCCCTGACGGAAGTAGAGCTCTGGCGCAACGGCCAGATAGCCTTCCAGCGCCAGCCGGCGGCAGAGGTCGCGAATGTGTTCGTGAACACCGAAAATTTCCTGAACCACGATCACGATGGGCAGCGGGCCGTCTGCCGATTTTGGTCGTGCGTGGTAAGCAGGCATGTTCTCTCCCTGCGTGGGAATAGAGGTCTCACCTGCGGCGATGGCATCTTCAGACGTTGAGACGATGGTTGAGGCATGCGGGGCCGCAGCAGGTGCAAAACCGGTTTTTTCAGTCATGGCATTCTCCGTACCAATGAGTTAGCGCAAAGGTAAATATAGACACCAGGTTAACAACTCACAGTGCCTTAAACGGTCTATCTTTTGTGCAGCACCTGACGATATAACTTGTTAATGTGATGCAAATCACTTTTTGATGGAAATTCGATGCAATCATTTTCATTCATGGTGAGATGCGTCACGAAATTATGCTTACTGCTTCTGTAAAGTACCGTTTTACTTCTTCTGACTAACCGACCCACAGAGGAGTCACCTATGTCTAAGTCTGATGTTTTTCATCTCGGCCTCACTAAAAACGATTTACAAGGGGCTACGCTCGCTATCGTCCCTGGCGATCCGGAGCGTGTGGAAAAGATCGCCGCGCTGATGGATAAGCCGGTTAAGCTGGCAGCCCATCGTGAATTCACCACCTGGCGCGCAGAGCTGGATGGTAAAGCCGTGATCGTGTGTTCTACCGGTATCGGTGGCCCGTCTACGTCTATTGCTGTTGAAGAGCTGGCACAGCTGGGCATTCGTACTTTCCTGCGTATCGGTACGACCGGTGCTATTCAGCCGCACATCAACGTGGGCGACGTGCTGGTCACGACCGCGTCCGTGCGTCTGGATGGCGCAAGCCTGCACTTTGCGCCGATGGAATTCCCGGCAGTAGCAGACTTTGAATGTACCACCGCGCTGGTTGAAGCCGCGAAATCCGTTGGCGCCACCACGCACGTGGGTGTAACCGCTTCGTCCGATACCTTCTATCCAGGTCAGGAGCGTTACGACACCTTCTCTGGCCGCGTGGTAAGCCGCTTCAAAGGCTCTATGGAAGAGTGGCAGTCCATGGGCGTGATGAACTACGAAATGGAATCCGCCACGCTGCTGACCATGTGCGCAAGCCAGGGCCTGCGTGCCGGTATGGTGGCGGGCGTTATCGTCAACCGTACTCAGCAGGAAATCCCGAACGCTGAAACCATGAAGCAGACCGAAAGTCATGCGGTGAAAATCGTGGTTGAAGCCGCGCGTCGCCTGATCTAATCCTCTCCTTTCGAAATCAAAGGCCGACACGTTCGGCCTTTATTTTTTGCGTAGCGCCTCGCAGGAAAACCCTTTCAAACTGGACGTTTATACAGCACAATCTTATTTTGTGCGGGTAATACGTTGATGCAGGGGGCATTGTGGATATCTCAGTCCTGATTTATGCGGTGATTGCGCTGGCGGGCGTGGCGATAGGCTGGCTCATTTCCAGCTATCAGCATGCACAGCAGAAGGCCGATCAGCTGGCTGAACGCGAAGAGATCGTCGCCGAATTAAGCGCGGCAAAGCAGCAGCTTGCGCTGAGTGATCACTGGCGAGAGGAGTGCGAGTTACTCAACAACGAGCTGCGCAACCTGAGAGATATCAACACCTCGCTGGAGGCCGATCTCCGCGAAGTGACCACCCGTCTGGAATCCACTCAACTGCATGCGGAAGATAAAATCCGCCAGATGATCAACAGCGAGCAGCGCCTCAGCGAACAGTTTGAAAACCTCGCGAACCGTATTTTTGAGCACAGCAACCGCCGCGTTGACGAGCAGAACCGCCAGAGCCTGAACAGCCTGCTGACGCCCCTGCGTGAACAGCTGGACGGCTTCCGCCGCCAGGTACAGGACAGCTTTGGTCAGGAAGCCCGAGAGCGGCACACCCTGGCGCATGAAATCCGCAATCTCCAGCAGCTGAATGCCCAGATGGCGCAGGAGGCGGTCAACCTCACCCGCGCGCTTAAAGGGGATAACAAAACCCAGGGCAACTGGGGAGAAGTGGTGCTGACCCGCGTCCTGGAAGCCTCTGGCCTGCGGGAAGGGTATGAATACGAAACGCAGGTGAGTATCGAAAACGATGCCCGCTCGCGAATGCAGCCGGATGTGATTGTGCGGCTGCCGCAGGGCAAAGATGTGGTGATTGACGCCAAAATGACGCTTGTGGCGTATGAGCGTTACTTCAATGCGGAGGATGACTACACCCGAGAATCGGCGCTGCAGGAGCACATTGCCTCGGTGCGTAATCATATTCGCCTGCTCGGCAGGAAAGACTATCAGCAGCTACCGGGGCTGCGCTCGCTGGACTATGTCCTGATGTTTATTCCGGTAGAGCCCGCGTTTCTGCTGGCACTCGACAGGCAGCCTGAACTCATCACCGAAGCGCTCAAAAATAATATTATGCTGGTCAGCCCCACCACGCTGCTGGTGGCCTTACGCACCATTGCGAACCTGTGGCGCTACGAGCACCAGAGCCGCAACGCGCAGCAGATTGCCGACCGCGCCAGCAAGCTGTACGACAAAATGCGCCTCTTCGTGGACGACATGTCCTCAGTCGGGCAGAGCCTGGACCGCGCGCAGGATAACTACCGTCAGGCGATGAAAAAACTCGCCTCAGGACGTGGCAATCTTCTGGCGCAGGCCGAATCATTCCGAAGCCTGGGGGTTGAGGTGAAACGCGAGATTAATCCGGAATTGGTTGAACAGGCTACCGCCCAGGATGACGAGTTTCGCCTGCGTGAAGGGGCAGAAGAACAAAAGACAAACAGTGAAGACAATGCGTTAGCGGCCGATTTATCACCGAACGAACCCCCGGCGCGTTTCTTTCGCGGTGGTTGAAACGTAGGGCAATTGCGCCCAATCTGTTACACTTCACGAACATTTTACTGATAAGCAGGCTCTGAGATGGTTGACGATTCACAAGACACAACGCACTTTGGCTTTCAGACTGTCGCCAAAGCGCAGAAAGCTGACATGGTGGCCCACGTATTTCATTCCGTGGCGGCGAAGTACGATGTGATGAATGACCTGATGTCGTTCGGCATTCATCGCTTGTGGAAGCGCTTCACTATCGACTGTAGCGGCGTGCGTCGTGGACAAACGGTGCTGGATTTAGCCGGTGGTACGGGCGATTTAACCGCGAAATTCTCTCGTCTGGTGGGCGAAACCGGGCGCGTTGTCCTCGCCGATATTAATGACTCCATGCTCAAAATGGGCCGCGAAAAGCTGCGTAACATCGGCGTGGTGGGGAATGTGGAATATGTGCAGGCCAACGCCGAAGCGCTGCCGTTCCCGGATAATACCTTTGACTGCATCACGATCTCCTTCGGTCTGCGTAACGTGACCGATAAAGAAAAAGCGCTGCGCTCCATGTATCGCGTGCTGAAGCCGGGTGGACGCCTGCTGGTGCTCGAATTCTCCAAACCGATTATCGAGCCGCTGAGCAAAGCTTACGACGCCTATTCCTTCCACGTGCTGCCGCGCATCGGTGAGCTGGTGGCTAACGACGCGGAAAGCTATCGCTATCTGGCGGAATCTATCCGTATGCACCCGGATCAAGACACCTTAAAAGCCATGATGCAGGATGCTGAATTCGAGAACGTTGAATATTTCAACCTGACGGCGGGTGTCGTCGCGCTGCATCGCGGTTACAAGTTCTGAGTGGAGGTGTCCCGTGCCCTTTAAACCCTTAGTCTCCGCAGGTATCGAAAACGTACTGAATGCCTTTCTCTATCGTGCACCAGCGCTGAAAGCTGCGCGTCAGCGGCTAAACGGGAAGGTATTACGCATTGTTTTAAAAGAGTTCTCGACGCCGCTGGTGCTGGTCTTCAGCGAACGCCAGCTTGACGTTCTGGGGGCGTGGGAAGGTGACGCCGACTGCTCGGTCATCACGCACATGAGCGTGCTGCCAAAACTGCGCGATCGCCAGCAATTAACGGCACTTATCCGCAGCGGTGAGCTGGAAGTGGAAGGCGACATTCAGGTCGTGCAGAACTTCGTTGCGCTTACCGATCTGGCGGAGTTTGATCCGGCAGAGCTGCTCGCGCCGTTTATCGGCGACATTGCCGCGGAAGGCATCGGGAAGGTTCTTCATGGTGGCGCGTCCTTTGCGCGTAAAAGCCTGCTACGTCAGCAACGCTATGCGGCGGAAGTACTGACTGAAGAGTGGCGAATGGCCCCCGGACCGCTGGAAGTGGCATGGTTTGCGGAAGAAACCGCGGCTGTTGAACGTGCGGTTGATGCGTTAACCAAACGGCTGGAAAAACTGGAGGGCAAATGACGCCTGGTGAAATTCGGCGCCTCTACTTCATTATTCGTACCTTTTTGAGCTACGGGCTCGACGAGCTTATCCCTAAAATGCGTATCACGCTGCCGCTTCGTATCTGGCGGCGGATGCTGTTCTGGATGCCTAACCGCCATAAAGGTCAGCCGCTTGGCGAACGCCTGCGCCTGGCGCTGCAGGAGCTTGGCCCGGTATGGATTAAGTTCGGGCAGATGCTGTCGACCCGCCGCGATCTCTTTCCGCCGCACATTGCCGATGAACTGGCGATGCTGCAGGACCGTGTTGCCCCGTTTGACGGGGTGAGGGCTAAGAAACAGATCGAAGAGGCGATGGGTAATCTTCCCGTTGAAACCTGGTTTGACGATTTCGAAATAGAACCGCTGGCGTCGGCTTCTATTGCTCAGGTGCACACTGCGCGTCTGAAAGAAAACGGCAAAGAGGTGGTAATTAAGGTGATCCGCCCGGATATTCTGCCGATCATCAAAGCCGACATGAAGCTGATTTACCGTCTGGCCCGTTGGGTTCCGCGTTTATTACCTGATGGCCGCCGACTGCGCCCGATGGAAGTGGTGCGGGAATATGAAAAAACGCTGATTGATGAGCTTAACCTGCTGCGCGAATCGGCAAACGCTATTCAGCTGCGTCGCAACTTTGAAAACAGCCCGATGCTTTATGTCCCTGAAGTCTATTCTGACTACTGCAGCCAGAACATGATGGTGATGGAGCGTATCTACGGTATTCCGGTTTCGGATGTGGTGGCCCTGGAGAAGCAGGGAACGAACATGAAGCTGTTGGCCGAGCGTGGCGTGCAGGTCTTCTTCACCCAGGTGTTCCGCGACAGCTTTTTCCATGCGGACATGCACCCGGGCAATATCTTCGTGAGCTACGAGCACCCTGAGGATCCGAAGTATATCGGTATCGACTGCGGGATTGTGGGGTCGCTGAATAAAGAAGATAAACGGTATCTGGCCGAGAACTTCATCGCGTTCTTCAACCGCGACTACCGTAAGGTGGCCGAGCTGCACGTCGATTCCGGCTGGGTGCCGCCGGACACCAACGTCGAAGAGTTCGAGTTTGCGATCCGGACCGTTTGCGAACCGATTTTTGAAAAACCGCTGGCGGAAATCTCCTTCGGACATGTGCTGTTGAACCTGTTCAACACGGCTCGCCGCTTTAATATGGAGGTTCAGCCACAGCTAGTTTTACTTCAGAAAACACTACTTTACGTTGAGGGTGTAGGCCGACAGCTCTATCCTCAGTTAGACTTGTGGAAGACCGCGAAACCCTTCCTGGAATCCTGGATTAAGGATCAGGTTGGCATTCCGGCGCTGGTGCGCTCGCTGAAAGAGAAAGGCCCGTTCTGGATAGAAAAAATGCCTGAAATTCCTGAACTGGTTTATGACAGTTTGCGTCAGAGCAAGAACCTTCAGCACAGCATGGATAAAATCGCTCGCGAACTTCAGTCCAGCCGTGTTCGTCAGGGCCAGTCACGCTATCTCTTTGGAATTGGCGCAACGCTGCTGCTGAGCGGTACGCTGCTGCTGATCAACCGCCCGGAGTGGCAGATGATGCCCGCCTGGCTGATGGCCGCCGGGGTGGTTGTCTGGCTTGCCGGATGGCGAAAAACGCGCTGAGTTTGCGTCGCTATCGACAGGTCGCATACGTATAATGCGACCTGACTTATTAATCATCTATCCCTGAGGAACATGTATGGGTGGTATCAGTATCTGGCAATTGTTGATCATTGCCGTCATCGTCGTGCTGCTGTTTGGCACCAAAAAGCTCGGTTCTATTGGTTCCGATCTGGGCGCGTCTATCAAAGGCTTCAAAAAAGCGATGAGCGATGATGAGAGCAAGCAGGATAAAACCAGCCAGGACGCTGACTTTACTGCTAAATCCATCACCGACAAGCAAGAAGAAGCCAAAAAGGAAGACGCTAAACGCCACGATAAAGAGCAGGTGTAAGTCGTGTTCGACATTGGTTTTAGTGAGCTCCTGCTGGTCTTTGTGATTGGCCTGATCGTGCTGGGGCCTCAGCGTCTGCCGGTGGCAGTGAAAACCGTTGCGGGCTGGGTTCGTGCGCTGAGATCGCTGGCATCGACCGTTCAGAATGAACTGGCCCAGGAGCTTAAGCTGCAGGAATTTCAGGAAAGCCTGAAAAAGGTTGAGAAGGCGAGCATGGATAACCTGACGCCGGAACTGAAAGCGTCAATGGATGAGCTGCGCGAAGCGGCGGAATCCATGAAGCGCTCCTATAGCATCAACGATCCTGAAAAAGCGAGCGACGAAGCGAACACCATCCATAACCCGGTGGTGAAGGGCAGCGAAGAACAGCGTGAGGGCGTCACGCCTGCCAGCGCTGAACATCAGGCTGCTGCGCCTGAACAGACGCCGCAGGAAACCGAAGTGAAAAAACAGGTGCAGCCAGAAAAGCCCGTGGTTAACGCTGCCGAGGCAAAACCCGCCGCGCCCGTTTCCGAATCATCCCCCTCGTCGAGTGATAAAGCGTAAACATGGCTGTAGATGATACTCAACCGCTGATTACGCACCTCATAGAGCTGCGTAAGCGCCTGTTAAACTGCATTATTGCGGTTCTCGTTATTTTTCTATGCCTGGTCTATTTCGCCAACGATATCTACCAGGTGGTTTCTGCGCCGCTGATCAAGCAGATGCCGCTGGGCGCAACGATGATTGCAACAGACGTTGCTTCCCCGTTCTTTACCCCCATCAAGCTGACCTTCTGGGTGTCGTTGATTGCCTCTGCGCCCGTCATTCTGTACCAGGTGTGGGCCTTTGTGGCGCCGGCACTGTATAAGCACGAACGCAAGCTGGTCATTCCGCTGCTGGTATCCAGTTCGCTGCTGTTCTATATCGGCATGGCGTTTGCCTATTTCGTTGTCTTCCCGCTGGCCTTCGGCTTCCTGACGCATACCGCGCCGGAAGGCGTCCAGGTGTCGACGGATATCGCCAGCTATCTTAGCTTTGTGATGGCGCTGTTTATGGCGTTTGGCGTGGCATTCGAAGTGCCGGTGGCCATTGTGCTGCTCTGCTGGGTAGGGGTAACCACACCGGATGACCTGCGTAAGAAGCGTCCGTATATCCTGGTCGGCGCCTTCGTGGTCGGCATGCTGTTGACCCCGCCGGATGTATTCTCCCAGACGCTGCTGGCCATACCGATGTACTGCCTGTTTGAGGTCGGTGTCTTCTTCTCACGTTTCTACGTGGGTAAAGGGCGTCGGTCGGATGACGAAGACGATACCTCCGACAAGACCACTGAAGAGTAAAACCAGCCGCCCGTCAGGGCGGTTGTTATATGGGGATTCGCATGTTTGATATCGGACTCAACCTGACCAGCTCGCAGTTTGCGAAAGATCGTGATGAGGTGGTTGCGCGCGCGTTTGCCGCTGGGGTGAAAGGGCTGCTGCTGACGGGCACCAACCTGCATGAGAGCGTGCAGGCACAGCAGCTGGCGCAACGCTACGAACGCTGTTGGTCTACCGCTGGCGTGCATCCTCACGACAGCAGCCAGTGGACCCCGGAAAGCGGGGAAACCCTGCGCAGGCTGGCGAAGAGACCAGAAGTGGTGGCGATTGGCGAATGCGGCCTCGATTTCAACCGTAACTTTTCCACGCCTGAAGAGCAGGAAAAGGCATTCACTGCCCAGCTTGCGCTGGCGGCAGAGCTTGAAATGCCCGTATTTATGCACTGCCGCGACGCGCATGAGCGTTTCCTGGCGCTTCTGGAACCGTGGCTCGAGAAACTGCCCGGCGCGGTGCTGCACTGCTTCACCGGCTCAAGGCAGGAGGCGCTGGAGTGCCTGGAACGCGGGCTTTATCTGGGCTTTACCGGCTGGGTTTGCGACGAGCGCCGCGGGCTTGAGCTTCGGGAGCTGCAACCCGCGATCCCGGCTGACCGGTTGCTCCTTGAAACGGATGCGCCCTATCTGCTCCCGCGCGATATGCAACCCAAACCGGCATCGCGACGCAATGAGCCCGCTTATCTGGGGCACATAGTTGAGCGCGTCGCGACGTGGCGCGGAGAGGATCCGCACTGGCTTTCCGCACAGACGGATGACAACGTGCGTAATCTGTTTGGGATAAACGTTTAAAGTTTGCGGAAGTCGGTGTTTTTAACGCTCTGCAGCACCTGCTTGTTCAGCAGATTAAGCAACAGCATAGAGCGCGCTTCCCCGTCCGGCTCGGCAAAAATCGCCTGCAGGCCTTCGAAAGCCCCTTCGGTAATCACGACGCTATCGCCCGTGTAGGGCGTTTCCGGGTCGGTAAGGTCTTCGGGCTGCTGATAAATCGACAGCTGGTGGATGACCGATGAGGGAACCGTCGCGGGGTGAGCGCCGAAGCGTACAAAATGGCTGACGCCGCGCGTGGCGCTGATGGTGGTGGTGTGGATCACCTCCGGATCGAACTCCACGAACAGGTAGTTCGGGAACAACGGCTCGCTAACGGTTGTGCGCTTCCCGCGCTGCATTTTTTCAAGCGTGATCACGGGCGTCAGGCAATTGACTGACTGACGTTCAAGATGTTCCTGCGCGCGCTGAAGTTGCCCGCGTTTGCAATACAGTAAATACCAGGCCTGCATAATCACTCTTTCCCTTAGTTCGGGGCGCAAGCATATCAAAACCCTGGCGGGATCGCTAAGTTGATTATAATGGGCGAAAATGGGACAGAACGCATAACTTCACGCTAATTTAACAAAATTACAGCATCAAGCAGTCTTACGCCGTATAATGAAGCGCTTACAGAGAGGCCATGATTAACTGCATGAAATACCACGATCTCCGCGACTTCCTGACGCTGCTGGAAAAGCAGGGTGAACTCAAACGTATAACACTTCCTGTTGATCCTTATCTGGAGATGACAGAAATTGCTGACCGCACCCTGCGTGCCGGTGGCCCCGCATTACTGTTTGAAAATCCGAAAGGGTACGCCATGCCGGTGCTGTGCAACCTGTTTGGTACACCGCGTCGCGTCGCACTGGGGATGGGGCAGGAAGACGTCACGGCCCTGCGCGAAGTCGGTAAGCTGCTGGCCTTCCTGAAAGAGCCGGAGCCGCCGAAAGGCTTCCGCGATCTGTTCGACAAGCTGCCGCAGTTTAAGCAGGTGCTAAACATGCCCACCAAACGCCTGCGCGGCGCGCCCTGCCAGCAGAAGGTGCTGGAAGGCGATGCGGTTGATTTGACTAAAATCCCTATCATGCAGTGCTGGCCGGAAGATGCCGCGCCGCTGATCACCTGGGGACTGACCGTCACGCGCGGTCCGCACAAAGAGCGCCAGAATCTTGGTATTTACCGCCAGCAGTTGATTGGCAAGAATAAGCTCATCATGCGCTGGCTGTCGCATCGCGGCGGCGCGCTCGATTTCCAGGAGTGGTGTGCTGCGCGTCCGGGTGAACGTTTCCCGGTGTCTGTCGCGCTCGGCGCCGATCCGGCCACCATTCTCGGGGCCGTCACGCCCGTACCGGATACGCTCTCGGAATATGCCTTTGCAGGCCTGCTGCGCGGAACGAAAACGGAAGTCGTGAAGTGTATCTCAAACGATCTCGAAGTTCCGGCCAGTGCAGAAATTGTGCTGGAAGGTTACATTGAGCAGGGTGAACTGGCGCCAGAAGGCCCTTACGGCGACCACACCGGCTATTACAACGAAGTGGATAACTTCCCGGTGTTTACCGTGACGCACATTACGCAGCGTGAAGATGCGATTTATCACTCCACGTATACCGGGCGTCCACCGGATGAACCGGCAGTACTGGGCGTGGCGCTGAATGAAGTGTTTGTGCCGATCCTGCAAAAGCAGTTCCCGGAAATTGTTGATTTTTACCTGCCGCCTGAAGGATGCTCGTATCGCCTGGCAGTGGTCACGATGAAGAAGCAGTATCCTGGTCACGCGAAACGCGTGATGATGGGCGTGTGGTCTTTCCTGCGCCAGTTTATGTATACCAAATTTGTTATTGTCTGCGATGATGACGTTAACGCCCGCGACTGGAATGACGTAATCTGGGCTATTACCACGCGAATGGACCCGGCGCGCGATACGGTGTTAGTCGAAAACACGCCGATAGATTACCTGGATTTTGCCTCGCCGGTTTCCGGCCTTGGCTCAAAAATGGGACTGGATGCCACAAATAAATGGCCTGGCGAAACCGATCGTGAATGGGGTCGCCCGATCAAAAAAGATCCTGCTGTGACCGCGCGCATTGATGCGATCTGGGACGAACTGGCCATAATGAATAACGGTAAACCCTGAGCTGACCGTTAAGCCCTATAGACTTCCCGACAGAGAGAGCGAATGACAACCTTAAGCTGTAAAGTGAACTCGGTAGATGCCATCACCGACACCGTATATCGCGTCCGTTTAGCGCCAGAAGCGCCATTCTCTTTCCGCGCGGGTCAGTATCTGATGGTCGTGATGGATGAGCGTGATAAGCGTCCTTTCTCTATGGCCTCAACGCCAGCGGAGCAGGAATTTATTGAGCTTCATATTGGTGCGTCAGAGCTTAACCTGTATGCGATGGCCGTCATGGACCGCATTCTGAAAGAGCGCGAGATCGTGGTGGATATTCCGCACGGTGATGCGTGGCTGCGCGATGATGAAGACCGTCCGCTGATCCTGATTGCCGGTGGTACAGGCTTCTCCTACGTGCGCTCTATTCTGTTGACCGCACTGGCGCGTAACCCGGAACGTGATATCACCATCTACTGGGGCGGCCGCGAAGAGAAGCACCTGTATGACCTGTCCGAACTCGAAGCGCTGAGCGTCACCCATCCTAACCTGCGCATTGAGCCGGTGGTTGAGCAGCCGGAAGAGGGCTGGCGCGGGCGTAGCGGTACGGTACTGACGGCAGTGCTGCAGGATCACGGTACGCTGGCAGGACATGACATCTATATTGCAGGGCGTTTCGAGATGGCGAAAATCGCCCGCGATCTGTTCTGTAACGAACGTGATGCGCGTGAAGACCGCCTCTTTGGCGATGCGTTTGCCTTCATTTAAATAAAAAACCCGCCCCTGACAGGCGGGAAGAACGGCAACTAAACTGTCTCTTTTCGCCAGTGACACGACTGGCGGCGAGGTACCTCTCGTAGGCCGGGAAAGCGCAGCGCCTCCCGGCAAAAGCCCGATGGCGCGATGCTTATCGGGCCTACGTTATAGCCTTACACTCTCTCAAACACCGTCGCGATACCCTGACCCAGACCGATACACATCGTTGCCAGACCAAACTGGGCATCTTTGCGTTCCATCAGGTTGATCAGCGTCGTGCTGATACGCGCCCCGGAACAGCCCAGCGGGTGTCCGAGGGCGATCGCGCCGCCGTTGAGGTTAATCTTCTCGTCGATCTGCTCCATCAGCCCCAGATCTTTAATGCACGGCAGGATCTGCGCGGCGAACGCTTCGTTCATCTCAAAGAGATCGATGTCGCTGGCGGTTAAGCCCGCTTTTTTCAGCGCCAGCTTTGAAGCCGGAACCGGGCCGTAGCCCATGATCGACGGATCGCAGCCCACGACCGCCATCGAACGTACCCGAGCACGAGGCGTTAATCCCAGCTCGCGGGCGCGACTTTCGCTCATCACCAGCATCGCGGCGGCGCCGTCGGACAGCGCCGACGAGGTCCCTGCCGTGACCGTACCGGTGACGGGGTCAAACGCCGGACGCAGGGTGGAAAGCGCTTCGACGGTGGTTTCCGGGCGAATGACTTCATCGTAGCTGAACTGCTTCACAACGCCGTCTGCATCGTGGCCGCCGGTCGGGATGATCTCGTTCTTAAAGGCACCGGACTGCGTGGCGGCCCAGGCGCGAGCGTGAGAGCGCGCGGCAAAGGCATCCTGCATTTCGCGGCTGATGCCGTGCAGGCGGGAGAGCATCTCGGCGGTCAGGCCCATCATCCCCGCAGCTTTCGCCACGTTGCGGCTCATCCCCGGGTGGAAATCGACCCCGTGGCTCATCGGGACGTGACCCATGTGCTCGACGCCGCCCACCAGGCAGGCCTGCGCATCGCCGGTCATGATCATGCGGGCCGCATCATGCAGCGCCTGCATTGACGAACCGCACAGGCGGTTAACGGTGACGGCCGGAACCGAATGCGGGATCTCCGCCAGCAGCGACGCGTTGCGGGCGATGTTGAAGCCCTGCTCCAGGGTCTGCTGCACGCAGCCCCAGTAGATATCGTCCAGCGCAGCCGGATCCAGCGCCGGGTTACGCGCCAGCAGGCTACGCATCAGGTGCGCGGAGAGGTCTTCCGCACGCACGTTACGGAACGCGCCGCCTTTTGAACGGCCCATCGGGGTGCGAATCGCATCAACAATGACAACCTTTTCCATTGTGACTCCTTAAGCCGTTTTCAGCTCGCCAACCGGACGGGCTGGCTCAACTGCGGGATAGTAGGGTTCGTTATGGCGCGCTTTATTACGCAGCCCTTCCGGCACTTCATACAGCGGGCCGAGGTGCTGATACTGCTGGGCCATATCGAGATAGCGGGCGCTGCCGAGCGTGTCCAGCCAGCGGAACGCGCCGCCGTGGAACGGAGGGAAGCCGAGGCCATACACCAGCGCCATGTCGGCTTCTGCCGGGCTGGCGATAATGCCTTCTTCGAGGCAACGCACCACTTCGTTAATCATCGGGATCATCATCCGGGCGATGATTTCATCGTCGGTGAAGTCGCGTTTTGGCTGACTGACGTCGGCCAGCAGGCCATCCACCGCCGGATCTTCTTCTTTCTTCGGTTTGCCTTTGCTGTCTTCTTTATAGCGCCAGAAGCCCAGGCCGTTTTTCTGACCGAAGCGGTTAGCGTCGAACAGCGCGTCAATGGCGTCGCGATAGTCTTTCTGCATGCGCTGCGGGAAACCTGCCGCCATCACCGCCTGGGCGTGGTGGGCGGTATCAATGCCCACAACGTCCAGCAGATGCGCCGGGCCCATCGGCCAGCCGAACTGTTTTTCCATCACTTTGTCGATTTTGCGGAAGTCCGCACCGTCGCGCAGCAGCTGGCTAAAACCGGCGAAGTAAGGGAACAGCACGCGGTTGACGAAAAAGCCCGGGCAGTCGTTAACGACGATCGGCGTTTTGCCCATCTTGCTGGCCCATGCCACCACTTTGGCAATGGTGTCGTCTGAGGTTTTTTCCCCGCGGATCACTTCGACCAGCGGCATACGGTGTACCGGGTTGAAGAAGTGCATACCGCAGAAGTTTTCCGGACGCTTCAGCACGCTCGCCAGTTCGCTGATGGGGATGGTGGAGGTGTTAGAGGCCAGCACGGTATCCGGGCGAACCTTGTCTTCCGTTTCCGCCAGCACCGCTTTTTTCACTTTCGGATTCTCGACGACGGCTTCGACCACCACGTCGACACGGTCGAAACCTCTGTATTCCAGCACGGGCTGAATGGTGGAGATCACGCCTGCGAGCTTCAGTCCGTCAATTTTTCCGCGTTCCAGCTGTTTATTCAGCAGCTTGGCCGCTTCGGTCATGCCCAGCGTCAGGGATTTCTCGTTGATGTCTTTCATCACTACCGGCACGCCTTTCCAGGCCGACTGGTAGACGATGCCGCCACCCATAATGCCCGCGCCGAGTACCGCCGCATGTTTTGGCGTCTCAACGTTTTTGGTCAGCTGTTTGGCTTTCCCTTTTACGAACTGATCGTTGAGGAAGATACCGACCAGCGCGCGAGCCTCATTGGTGTGCGCCAGCGGGACAAAGCTCTGATTTTCGAGCTTTAGCGCTTCATCGCGCCCGAAACGGGCAGCCGCTTCAATGGTTTTCACCGCCGCGATCGGCGCCGGGTAGTGTTTACCCGCCGTCTGCATCACCATGCCTTTGGCGATGGTGAAGCTCATGGTGGCTTCAATCTTGCTGAGCTTTAACGGCTCCAGCTTCGGCTGGCGTTTGGCCTTCCAGTCGAGCTCGCCGTTAATGGCCTGACGCAGAATGGCGAGTGCGCCTTCAACAAGCTTCTCCGGTTTCACGACGCCGTCGACCAGGCCAATTTTCTGCGCCTGTTCTGCGCTGACGTCTTTACCCGCGGCAATGATCTCCAGCGCGCTGTCGGCGCCCAGCATGCGCGGCATACGGACGGAGCCGCCAAAGCCCGGCATAATGCCCAGCTTGGTTTCCGGCAGGCCGATGCGCAGATCCGGCGTCGCCAGGCGGTAGTCGGTCGCGAGCACGCACTCACAGCCGCCGCCCAGCGCGTAGCCGTTAACGGCAGAAATGGTCGGGACAGGCAGATCTTCCAGACGATTAAAGACGCTGTTAGCAAAGTGCAGCCACTGGCTCAGCTGTTCTTCAGGCACCAGGAAGAGCGAAAGGAATTCGGTGATATCGGCACCGACGATAAAGGCCGCTTTGTTCGAGCGCAGCAGCAGCCCTTTTAATTCAGTTTGTTTTTCCAGAACATCCAGCGCCTGGCCAAGACTGGCCACCGTCGCGGTATCGAGCTTATTGACTGAGCCGGGGGCATCGAACACGAGTTCGGCAATGCCATCTTCCAGCCAGTTGAGGTACAGGGTGTCGCCTTTGTAGAGCATGTCAGTCTCCTGAATCCAGCAATTGGATCTGGTCATACCAGATGAATCGGAGTGTGGGATTTATGTTAATAAAATGCAAATTACTCATTAAGAAATTGCTGCATTGATCACGGTCGGTGGAAATCACGCAGGCGGAGTGAGGTGTGCTAAGATGCGATGACTTGAGGTCAAAAAACGAAAGGAATAATGATGGACTCACTGGCTTCGCTTTATAAAAATCATATCGTTACCCTACAGGAACGTACCCGCGATGTACTGGCCCGCTTTAAGCTGGATGCGCTGCTGATCCACTCCGGCGAGCTGATGAATACCTTTCTGGATGACCACGCTTATCCGTTCAAGGTGAACCCACAGTTTAAGGCGTGGGTGCCGGTGACGCAGGTGCCCAACTGCTGGCTGCTGGTGGATGGCGTGAACAAGCCGAAACTGTGGTTCTACCTGCCGGTCGATTACTGGCACAACGTTGAGCCGCTGCCGACCTCTTTCTGGACGGAAGAGATTGAGGTCATTGCGCTGCCAAAAGCGGACGGTATTGGCGGCCAGCTGCCTGCCGCACGTGGCAACATCGCCTATATTGGCCCTGTTCCGGAGCGTGCATTGGGCCTGGATATTGCGGCAGACAAACTCAACCCGAAAGGGGTGCTGGATTACCTCCACTATTACCGCGCGTACAAAACCGACTACGAACTTTACTGCATGCGTGAAGCGCAAAAGACCGCGGTGAACGGTCACCGTGCGGCGCATGAAGCCTTCCAGTCCGGCATGAGCGAGTTCGATATCAACCAGGCGTACCTGACCGCCACCGGTCATCGCGATACCGACGTGCCGTACAGCAACATTGTCGCGCTCAACGAGCACGCGTCCGTCCTGCACTACACCAAACTGGATCACCAGGTTCCGTCGGAAATGCGCAGCTTCCTGCTGGACGCAGGGGCAGAGTACAACGGCTACGCGGCCGACCTGACCCGCACCTGGGCGGCGAATGCGGACACCGAGTTCGCGCAGCTGATCAAAGACGTGAACGATGAACAGCTGGCGCTGATTGCCACCATGAAGGCGGGCACCAGCTATGTGGATTACCACATCCAGTTCCATCAGCGCATCGCCAAACTGCTGCGTAAGCACCAGATTGTGAAAGACATGAGCGAAGAGGCGATGGTCGAGAACGATCTGACCGGGCCCTTCATGCCGCACGGCATTGGTCACCCGCTGGGCCTGCAGGTGCACGACGCTGCGGGCTTTATGCAGGATGATACCGGTACGCACCTGGCGGCACCGTCTAAATATCCTTACCTGCGCTGCACCCGCATTCTGGAACCGCGCATGGTGCTGACGATTGAACCGGGGATCTACTTTATCGAATCCCTGCTGGCGCCGTGGCGTGATGGCCAGTTCAGCAAGCACTTCAACTGGGAAAAAATTGACGCGCTGAAGCCGTTTGGCGGTATTCGTATCGAAGATAACGTGGTGATTCACGAAAACGGTATCGAGAATATGACGCGAGACCTGAAGCTGGCCTGATGGAAAGCTGGCTAATACCGGCTGAACCGGTCACCTTTGTTGAGGAAATCAAGAAAAGCCGCTTTATTACGCTGCTGGCACATACCGACGGCGTAGAGGCGGCAAAAGCGTTTGTCGAGTCCGTCCGGGCTGAGCATCCTGACGCCCGTCACCACTGCGTGGCGTGGGTAGCAGGGCCGCCGGACGATTCGCAGCAGTTGGGGTTTTCCGATGACGGTGAACCGGCGGGCACGGCCGGTAAACCCATGCTCTCCCAGCTAATGGGCAGCGGCGTGGGCGAAATAACCGCCGTGGTGGTGCGCTACTACGGCGGCATTTTGTTAGGCACCGGTGGGCTGGTTAAAGCCTATGGCGGGGGCGTGCAGCAGGCGCTTAATATGCTGGTCACTACCCGCAAAACGCCGCTTACCGAATATACTTTATTATGCGATTACGCCCAGCTATCGGGTATTGAAGCGCTGCTGCGGCAGTTTAACGGTGTCATCGCACACAGTGAATATCAGGCAATGGTGCAATTACGCGTGGCGCTTCCTCAGGCGGAACTGGCTGCTTTTTCAGCAAAACTCGCTGATTTTAGTCGTGGTTCGTTGCAATTGCTGCCGATTGAAGAATAATCCCCACCTCACTTTTGAATACCAAAGGAAGCGGCAGAGATGCATTTTCGTGCCATAACCCGAATCGTTGGACTGCTGGTCATACTCTTTTCCGGGACGATGATTCTCCCTGGACTGGTGGCGCTTATCTACCGGGACGGCGCGGGGCGGGCATTTACCCAGACCTTCTTTGTCGCGCTGGCGATCGGCTCCCTGCTGTGGTGGCCGAACCGTCGTCAGAAAGGTGAACTGAAATCTCGCGAAGGCTTTCTGATTGTGGTCCTGTTCTGGACGGTGCTGGGGAGCGTCGGTTCGCTGCCCTTTATCTTCTCTGAACAGCCTAACCTGAGCATCACGGATGCCTTCTTTGAATCCTTCTCCGGCTTAACGACGACCGGGGCCACGACGCTGGTGGGGCTGGATTCGCTGCCGCACGCGATTCTCTTTTATCGCCAGATGCTGCAGTGGTTTGGCGGTATGGGGATCATCGTCCTTGCGGTGGCCATCCTGCCGATTCTGGGCGTCGGGGGGATGCAGCTCTATCGCGCCGAAATGCCAGGACCGCTGAAAGATAACAAGATGCGGCCGCGTATTGCCGAGACGGCGAAAACCCTGTGGCTGATTTATGTCTTGCTGACGGTAGCCTGTGCGCTGGCGCTATGGTTTGCCGGGATGCCTGCGTTTGATGCTATCGGACACAGTTTTGCGACGATTGCCATCGGCGGGTTCTCCACCCACGATGCCAGCGTGGGCTATTTCGACAGCCCAACGATTAACACTATCATTGCCATTTTCCTGCTGATTTCCGGCTGTAACTACGGCCTGCACTTCTCTTTACTGAGCGGGCGCAGCCTGAAGGTGTACTGGCGTGACCCTGAGTTCCGCATGTTCATTGGCGTCCAGCTGACGCTGGTGATCATCTGTACGCTGGTGCTGTGGTTCCATGATGTCTATAACTCCGCGTTGACCACGCTAAACCAGGCCTTCTTCCAGGTGGTGTCGATGGCGACGACCGCCGGGTTTACCACGGACAGCATCGCCCGTTGGCCGCTGTTCCTGCCGGTGCTTCTGCTCTGTTCCGCGTTTATCGGCGGCTGTGCGGGGTCGACGGGCGGTGGTCTGAAGGTGATCCGTATTCTGCTGCTGTTCAAGCAGGGCAACCGTGAGCTGAAGCGTCTGGTCCACCCGAACGCGGTCTACAGCATCAAGCTGGGGAACCGCGCGCTGCCGGAACGTATCCTCGAAGCGGTGTGGGGATTCTTCTCGGCGTATGCGCTGGTCTTTATCGTCAGTATGCTGGCGATTATCGCGACGGGAGTGGATGATTTCTCCGCCTTTGCGTCCGTCGTCGCAACATTGAATAACCTCGGGCCTGGCCTGGGCGTGGTGGCGGATAACTTTGCCAGTATGAACCCTGTCGCGAAATGGATCCTCATTGCCAATATGCTGTTTGGTCGTCTTGAGGTCTTTACGCTGCTGGTGCTGTTTACCCCTACATTCTGGCGCGAGTAAGGAGCCGTTGATGAAAACACTGATTCTTTTCTCTACGCGAGACGGGCAAACGCGTGAGATTGCCGCCTATCTGGCATCTGAACTCAAAGAGCTGGGGATTTACTCGGATGTGGTAAACCTGAACCGTGCGGATCAGATTACCTGGCAGGATTACGATCGCGTGGTGATTGGTGCATCTATTCGTTACGGGCATTTCCATCCGGCGCTGGATCGCTTTGTGAAAAAGCATACGGCGAAGCTTAATACGTTGCCCGGCGCGTTCTACTCGGTCAATCTGGTCGCGCGTAAACCCGAGAAGCGCACGCCGCAGACCAACAGCTACACGCGCAAGTTTTTACTCAACTCGCCGTGGCAGCCAGAACTGTGCGCCGTCTTTGCCGGCGCGCTGCGCTACCCTCGCTACCGTTGGTATGACCGCTTTATGATCCGTCTTATTATGAAGATGACGGGGGGCGAAACCGACACGCGTAAAGAAGTGGTTTATACCGACTGGTCGCAGGTAGCCAGTTTTGCGCGAGAAATCGCACATTTAACGGGCGATTCGCGACATAAATAAGCGTTAAGTTTGAAAAGTGAGCGAACGAAAAGTTTTTTGTATTTTGTGCTTGTCACTTCAGAATAACTCCCTATAATGCGCCTCCACTGACACGGAACAACGGCACACACGCCGCCGGGTCAGCAGAGAAAAGCGAAAATAAACGCTTGACTCTGAAGCGGGAAAGCGTAATATGCACACCCCGCGCCGCAGCGAAAACGAAGCGGCACTGCTCTTTAACAATTTA